>CAZTVP010000352.1:0-3549 GCA_964616995.1 uncultured Comamonadaceae bacterium | reverse complement strand
AAGAGTTTTTAAGCTATTAGGATTCAAGAAATCCATGAACGTCTTGTCCTTATGTCCATCTGGGTTTTCATCTGAGAAAAGTCTATCGTACTGCCTCACCTCTACATCTACAGCATGTTCCTTACTCACCCAGTGGATAACTCCCTTAGCCTTTATGCCGCTTGTATCCTGACCACTTTTACTATCTGAAAAATACGTGCAGTGTACTTCAGTTACATTTCCTTCAGCATCAGTCTTGTGCTCGTTAGCTTGGATGATGTAGGCTCCTTTTAGTCTTACATAACCTTCTGGTTTAAGCCTAAAATATTTTTTAGGCGCATCTACCATAAAATCATTTCGTTCTATAAAAATCTCTCTAGAAAAAGGTACAGTTCTGGAGCCTGCTTCTTCGTCTTCTGGATTATTGATGAGAGTCAGATCCTCAGTTTGTCCTTCAGGATAATTAGTTATAACCAGTTTAATGGGGTCAAGCACACACATAACACGTGGTGCTATCTTGTTCAAATGATCCTTAATGCTCCACTCGAGCAAGGCAACATCTATAACATTTTCTCTTCGAGCTATTCCTACTTTTTCGCAGAAATTTCTGATGGACTCTGGCGTATATCCTCTCCTTCTTAGTCCAGAAAGCGTAGGCATTCTTGGGTCATCCCACCCATCTACTATTTCCTCCTCTACGAGCTTCAGCAGTTTACGCTTGCTCATGATGGTATAATTCAGATTAAGCCGTGCAAACTCTCTCTGCTTAGATGGGAAAATCTCCAAATTTTCTATCAGCCAGTTATAAAGCGGTCTATGCACCTCAAATTCTAATGAACAGAATGAATGTGTAATTCCTTCTATACTATCACTCTGACCATGTGCAAAGTCATACATAGGATAAATGCACCACTTGTCTCCTGTTCTATGATGCGCCTGATGTTTTATTCTGTAAATGAATGGATCTCTCAAGTGCATATTAGAACTAGCCATATCTATTTTGGCTCTTAGCACCATGCTGCCTTCAGGATGCTTTCCTTCTTTCATTTCCTGAAACTTCTTAAGGTTTTCTTCCACCGAAGTATTTCTATAAGGTGAATTAGTTCCTGGTTCTGTTGGAGTTCCTTTTTGTGTAGCTATTTCTTCTGCAGACTGTTCATCTACATAGGCTTTACCTTCTTCTATCAGTTTTACAGCGTAACCATAAAGCGTATCAAAATAATCTGAGGTATAACGCTCTTCACCTTCCCACTCAAACCCAAGCCATTTGATGTCTTTTTTTATGGCATCTACATACTTGGTATCTTCTTTTTCAGGATTAGTGTCATCAAATCTAAGGTTGGTTTTACCATTGTACTTCTTGGCTACTTCAAAGTTGACACAAATAGCCTTAGCGTGACCAATATGCAGGAAACCATTAGGTTCTGGAGGGAAACGTGTTAGAATTCTTCCTTCATGGAGTCCTTCTTTCAGGTCTGTTTCTATGATTTGTTCTATAAAATTGAGTCCTTTCTCTTTGGTTTCTGACATGATTAAAAAATACTGTAAACAAAAAACAAAACTAACGAAAAGCCCGCCTGAAAAATCAAGCGGGCTTCACACAAAATTTATGGTAAATTCTATTTTGTACTGAACAGTTTTAATGTCTTAGAAACGCTTCCAGATTGAACTGTAACGATACTAATTCCATTAGCTAGTTTGTCTGATGGAATGAATGCTTTTTCTCCATTCCATGTATGTATGAATAATTCTTGTCCATTTACACCATACACTGTAGCTACTGAAGTAGATTCATCAGAATTTACTTCTAAGCTAAGTCCTTGAGATGATTGAGATCCTTTGATGTAAAATTGATCTTCTAATGAATTAACTGAACTACTGAAATCAGGAGATAAACTTGAGGTTCCACCTACGTAACCATCTCCGCTTGTTCCGAAGTTTCCATTCACTGCTACTCCAGAGTAATAAAAAGTAACGTCTCCCTCAAAATTAGCTGGTGCTTGCCATTCAGCCTGCCATGTGCCTGATGCAGTAGGTGAGCTGTGCTCAACTACACTTCTATTGGTAACATTATTATTGGTAACCGTTTCTATTTGCGTTTGTGTTCCAGGGTTCATAAATAACCCAGCATTCTCATTGTCGTCTGTAAGTGCAGTTCCCTGAAATCCAAAAGCAGAAGGATTACCACTAGTTCCGTTAACTGTATATTCCAATAAATAAGTTTGTCCAGGAATGTAACTAGTTACTTCTTCCCCTCCTTGATTAGTTATAGATAGACTAATTTCTGGAGAAAAAGCTCCTGCACTGTGGCAAGCTTGACAAACTGAATCTCCATCTGGAGAACCGGAACGATCTCTGTTTTGACCAGCTCCTACTCCATCTTCAGCGGCAATAAAAACAAAAGAGCATGCTATGGAAAGCACAATGTAAAATTTCTTCATGGATTGATTTTTTATAGGTTCAATTATAGTACATGAGAAAAGAAGAAATCCCTCATTTTTATTACGGTCAATATTTTTTAAGCAATGTCCGACAAGTGGTTTTAATTAGACTTATAATCAATTTCAACTAAGAAGTAGGAAGTAATAAGCCGATTCCATAAAATGAAATCGGCTTATTTAATCTATTCGAAGACCTAAATTATGAGTTTATAAACTCTTCCAAAGTCATAAGCTCAGACATCTCAAATTTTATTTTCTTCTTTATTTTTTCGAATTCTGAGACTGCTTCATTAAACCTATTCTCTATAGCAGTTAGATTGTCTAACTCAGCTTGAGATGGCATATCATAACTACCGGCTAATTTAGAATACAGATCAGCCATTTTTTCTCTAAGCTGAGGTTCAGCCGCGCCCACGTAGTTGTCTCCTGTGGTTACAACTAATGTCTCTTTTAAATCCATTAGTTTCTCTGCTAGTTTTTCATTAGAAACAAGCAGACTATCATGATAAGCGTCTAATTCATAGACCATATACGCCAGATTCTGGGTCATATCGTAGACTTTCATGGTTGTTTTGTGTTTAGAAGCATATTGCTCCGCAGACAGACCTATTTTAGGATCATTTTTAACAGTGAACACATGCTCATAGACATCTTTACCCTTAGTAATTACAGCTTTATAATCACCAGCTGGCACTCGCACTGAAGTAAACCCACCGAAACTAAAGGTTTTACCTTTGGCTATCTTAGGGCTTTTCATAGTGTAGTTCCAATTTACAGTGTTTATTCCTTTGTTCTTACCCAGATCTATAGGAACTATTTTATTCCCTTGCATATCCTGAATTTCCATTTTCATTTTACCGAAAGTGTGTCTTTTAGGCAGCAGATATTTTATTTGGGCGCTGCTGCTTGGATTACCTCCAACCCATTCAGTTTGGAAGCTTGATGCAGAACCGAAACCTCCACCACTCTCAGTCATTATAAATGGCTTACTTTCAAAGAAATGTAATTTCTTAGCTAATACATCCTTTGTTATCTCTCTTAAAGGAGAAACATCATCTATTATGATTACTCCTCTTCCGTGAGTCCCCAAGACTAGATCGTTCGTCTTAGGGTGCATCTCTAAATGATG
>CAZTVP010000351.1:0-3570 GCA_964616995.1 uncultured Comamonadaceae bacterium | reverse complement strand
GAAAGTCATGTGTTTTATTTAGGTGCTTATAATTCTGTACAAACCGAATTCTCGCCTATCACCGTATTTACGGAAGATGCCTACATAAGACAGTATGCACATCAGGTTGAGAACTATCTAAAGCTCCACCCTAAGTTTATACTTACACAGTACTTCGGGCTGGAGAGAGTAATAGGAAATTACAGCACTCAAGTAGATATAGATTCTAGAAGACCAAGAAATCAAGAGAACTTAGCCATAGGAGGAGGATTTGACCTTAGCCTCTCCAAGAACACGGCTTTATATGTAAGACATAGGTATTTTAAGTTCGAGGATAGAAATTATGAGTTCGACCAGTATGCAGGTCATGAAACTACACTCGAGCTAAAAATTATTTTTTAATGAAAAGAATTTTACTAATCATAGCGGTAATTGGTTTGACTTTATCTGCTGAAGCTCAGAATAAGAAGTTTCAGATAAATGGAGCAGCCAGAACCTACATCTTCGCTAATGAGCTGGATATAGATAATGACCTAGACTCTATTACTACGCGTAAGTCTAATTATGGGCATGCATTACTTGATTTAGGAGTAAGCATTTATCCGAATAAGAATACTGAAGTAATAGGAATGTTCAGAATCAGAAATGAACTAGGAGGATTCTGGGGTGGAGGAACATCATTTAACGTGCGCCAGCTTACCCTTAAAGGTGTAGCAGGAAATGTAGTGAGGTATGAGCTAGGAGACATAGATGTAAGCATGACTCCTTATACTGTTTGGAATTTCCAAGAAGAAGGAATAGTGAACGAAGCAGATGCTTTTAGAATAAGAAGAGATGTAGTTCATTATGACTTATTCTACATGCACAATACCTGGCGTATGCAGGGAGCCAAAGCAGAGTTTGGCCTGAACTTTAATAAAGGAATTAAGGGAATTGACTTTTTCTCTTTTATCACCAGACAGAGAGCGGCAGAACTTGAGCCAGAGAGACTTTATGGAGGAGGAACTATAAAAATTCGTCAGAGTGATAGGCTAAGCTTAAGTCTGAACAGTGTTTCTAACTTTGATTTGACAGAAACTATAGCAGATAGCTTAAGGTATAGAAACGGAGTTCACACTGCAGGATTGAATTACTGGATTAAGAACAATTCAGAATCAGCACTTGGCATTCATGCAGAGGGAGGAATCTCTAGTGTGCTTTATGAGAATTACACAGATCCTACTACTCCTGAACAATTCTCAGATTGGTTCATAGATGTGAAACTGAAAGGAGCATTAAAAGCTAAAAGACTATCCTATGAACTTGGCTTTAAAGATGTGGGAGCTCAATTCCTTTCTCCGGGAGCACAGACGCAGCGTGTTAATTATGGAAGATTCCCAGCAGTTTACCAGCAGATTAAAAATGATGCATCAGGAAGACCTTTGAGCTATACAGATGTAATCAGCGGTAATGCTGAAAACTCCATTAGAATCTCAGAGCAGTTGCTCCCATATAATGCGGCTTATAATAACACTACTCCTTACGGAGTGGCTACACCTAACAGAAGAGGTGTTTATGGTCAGTTAATCAGAAAAGACTCCACTAAGCTAGAGAATGCTTTCTTGAATGTGGGAGTTTATCAGCAGTCAGTGGGAACGGGTAGCTTAAATTCTAAAATGTTCATGGTAACTGAAGCAGGAGCAGATGTAGCCTTGAATGATTTCATTGGTTATAAAAGAGACCTTAAGCTACAGTTAGGAGTGCGTTATGAGAGCACGAATAGAGCAGGTGAAGAGTTTGAAGAATTAGCGTTGCAAAGCACCCTAATAGATCTAGGTTTAAGCTATGAATTTGCCGATAAACTGAACCTTTTATTAGGAGCTAAGCTTTGGTCGGTTTCTGGAAATGAGTTCATCAACGAGAGAGACAGATTTAATACACTTGTTGATTTCGATGTAGTAGAATTCGACTTCACTGAAAACACGCTGGCAGGAGGCCTGAGTTATAAATTTAATGAGAATAATGTGCTGACTGGTCAGTACCAAATGTTTAATATAGAACATGCTGATGAAGCCATAGCAGACTATGGTATCAATCAGTTTACGTTATTGTTTAACATGAAATTTTAGAGAGATGAAGAGATTACTTTTTATTCTAGTGGGAATAGTACTTCTTAGTTCTTGTGATCCGGAAGAATCCATAGGGCCAGATTTGAACGATTTGTTCGGTCCTTTTGATATCCTAACAGAAATAGTTCCTAACCAAAATACAGTAAACTTCTCCGATGGTCAAGAGATATTCTGGAGTGGAGAACTTTCTAAAAATACCGATTGGGTTATCCGATTGGAAGGACAAAGTTCTGGAGCTGTTAGAACTATTACTGGTTCAGATAGATTAATTTCTATAACTAATTCTGAGTGGTTAGGTGGTGCCAATACTTTCCCAGGTTTTGCTTTAGAAACTGCAGATTATTTAATCACATTTCCTAATGAAGAAGACGCTGATTCACTTTCAGGAGAAATTGTTATTACAGGTTTAAAGATAGATGATGGTGATTTAGTTTCAGGCTTTGAAGATGGTTTTGGCTCATCATGGGAGTCTTTCAACCAAACTACAGTAACAGGAACTATAGTCTGTGGAGATGATCAGGCTGCTAGTGGAGACTGCTATTACAGCATTTCGGGAACTGTAGGATGGGATTGGGCACTTGGTTCTGTTCGAATGGTTTCTGAAGAAGGCAATTTCGGATTGCCAAACAGCCCTACTAATCTCTATTTTAATATGGGATTACAAGTAGAAGAACACATAGGTCAGAGCTTTGTGGAAATATGGATAGATGAAGATGAAGATGGAGATGGTGTTTGGGAAGTAGGACAAGAAGATAGAATCGTACGACAGTATTGGTCTGAAACTTCAGACTGGGATTTAGTTAGCTTTAACTATGCAGACTTAAAATTTGATGAGCTCGGAGATCCTATTGATTTTGGAGGAAACGGTCTTATGGAGCCTGGAAAAGTCATAGCGGTAAATGTCTTTTTCTTATCCAATAGAGAACTAGGATACAACAGAGCACTTATAGATCAAATAATTTTCACTGAAGACGAACCATACAGACCGTGATTAAGAAATTAGTTTTCATATCAGCAGTAGTTCTTTTAATAGGTTGCGGAGGCGTGCAATTCCAGCCCATGGCACTTTATGACGTGTATGAAGAAACTCCTAAAGTGGACTTTTCTAAAGCCGTAATTTTTGATGAAGGAGTAGGCACCATGTGGAACTCTCTCTTTGAGTGCGGTCAGTTTGAAGTAACTCAAGAAGATGCCTTCTCAGGAAACAACAGTATTAAGATAGCTTGGAATAAAGCAGACTGTGAGTGGATAGGATTCGGGAATAGTTGGAATAACTGGATACCTACAGACCTCAGTGAAGAGCGTTTTAATATGGCATTATCCTTTTATGCCAGAACTCAAGAAAAAACAGCTAGAGCTATTCCCATAGTGGCAGCTTTAGAAGATTTCGGTGGTGGAGGAAGCTATCATTTCATAGATGCGGGGAAATACTTAAGAGGACTAGAATTAGATACTTCTTGGAAACAATTAATAGTTCCTTTAT
>CAZTVP010000350.1:0-3577 GCA_964616995.1 uncultured Comamonadaceae bacterium | reverse complement strand
ATGGAGTTTTACTCTACGGGTGTTGAATTTGATGGAGATGTAAATGCTTATTTCCAAGAGGCTAACATGAACACTTCTAATGAGAATTATGTTTATGTAGAAGATAGAACAGATACTAAAAACTCTTATGACGCGGTGCAAAATGTATTAGCTGGTTACTTAATGACTGATTACAGAATCGGGAATACTTGGAGACTAGTAACAGGTGCTAGAGTAGAAAATGCAGATATTGAATCTACCAGTGATAAATTCTTTGAAGTAGAAACAGAAGAGGAGCAAGCTAAGTTCAGAGGAGAACTAAATAATACTGATATCCTTCCTTCTTTTAACCTGACTAAGGAATTTAGTGATAAAACAAATTTAAGATTGGCTTACACTAGAACACTGGCTAGACCATCATTCAGAGAAATCAGTGCTTTTGCTTCATTTGATTTCGAGAACCAGCTTATCAAATTAGGTAATCCTCAGTTAGAAAGAACATTAATAGATAACTTCGATATTAGATACGAGTTCTATCCTAACATAGGAGAGATTTTCTCCATCAGCGCATTCTACAAGCAGTTTCATAACCCTATTGAACTAGTAGTAAACCCAGAAGCTGCTAACTTAGAGTTAACTTGGGAGAATCAAGACTTCGCATCATTATATGGAGTAGAGTTTGACTTCAGAAAGAAATTGAACTTCTTAGGTGAAGCCTTCAAATGGTGGAAGATAGGAACTAACATAACTTTAGTAGAGTCTCAGACAGAATTAGATGAGGATGAGTTAGCTCAAATCAGAGAAACTGACCCAACACATAGTAATACACGAAGAATGTTCGGACAATCTCCATTCATCATTAACGGAGTGCTTTCTTACAAGAATCCAGATAATGGTTGGAAAGGATCTATCGGGTACAATGTAGCTGGGCCTAAATTGGCACTAGTAGTTATAGGTGGAACTCCGAATGTATTAGATCAACCAAGACACATGTTGAACATAAGTGCTACTAAAAAAGTAAGTGAAAAATTCAGCTTTACATTAAGAGCACAGAATTTATTAGATGCTCAATCTAGACTTTCTTACACATACAATGACCAAGAATATATTTTCCAAGCCATGCGTTTTGGAAGAACATTCTCAGGAAGCATAGCTTATACTTTCTAAAGCATATAGATTCAGAATATAGAATAAGGCTCCACAGATAAGTGGGGCCTTTTTTGTGTTTTTTAGGACAGAATTCCGCTTAACAATCACTTAACACTTTGTTAAAATTCGTGTAAACTCCATGGAAAAACTACTCAGGATATTTACATCAGAAATTTAAAACACTAATCCATAAACAAAATGAACAAGAAGTACACTTTAGGATTTCTCCTATTCCTGTCAATGTCAGTGATATTTACAGCGTGTAAAAAAGAAGGATGCACAGACATCACAGCTACTAACTACGATGCAGAAGCCGAGGATGATGATGGCTCTTGTACATATGCAGATCCATGTGATAATTCATCATTTGCAGATTCATTCTCTGCTAACGGAAATACAGGAGATCAAGACCCAGGAATTACTGCGGATAACTTAGTTCCTTCTAATTCTTTAGATCAAGGAAATGCGCCAACAGATTCATGGTTTGATAACGTAACTTACAGAGGAGCATTTGGTACTTCTGATTGGACTGATGGATGGACATTATACAGTGGATATAACCCAGCTTCAGTTCCTACTAATGAGGTACAAGTTTCAGGAACCGTAGCAGCAGCTGGTGAAACAGTAAACTGGACAAACGACAATGTTTATATCCTAAATGGATTCTGCTTTGTAGAAGGAACATTAGATATCCAAGAAGGTACTATCATAAAAGGTGCTGAAGGAACTGGTGAAGATGCGGCAGCACTAATCATAGCTAGAGGTGCTCAGATTTTTGCTGAAGGAACAGCGTCTGAACCAATCATCTTTACATATGAAGCGGATGATTTTAGCTCTGCTACTGCTTCTACTAGAGGACAGTGGGGTGGACTTATCGTATTAGGTTCAGCTTCTTTAAACTCTTCTCCTGGTGTAACTCAGATAGAAGGAATTCCTACCAATGAGCCTAGAGGTGAGTACGGTGGAAATGACGATACTGATAACTCTGGAGTTATCACTTATGTTTCTATTAGACACGGAGGTTCAGACATAGGTGCTGGAAACGAGATCAATGGTCTTACACTAGGAGGAGTTGGAAACGGAACTACTATTAATCATGTAGAAGTTATTAGTAATTCTGATGATGGTGTAGAGTTCTTCGGTGGAACCGCGGACACCAAGCACATGCTAGTAGCTTACTGTGGAGATGATAACTTCGATTATGATGAAGGATTTAGAGGAAGAGGTCAGTTCTGGGCTGTAGTTCAAGCTGATGATGATGGAGATAGAGGTGGTGAGCACGATGGTGGTACTGAGCCAGAAACAGCTACTCCTTATGCTACACCAGTTATCTTTAATGCTACCTACTTCGGAAACGGAGAAGGAAGAGCGCTTACATTTAGAGATAACGCAGGTGGTGAGTACCATAACTCAGTATTTGTGAACTGGGATAAAGGAGTAGATGTAGAGCTTTTAAGTACAAGTCAGGACTCTTTCAAGCAATTCGAGGATGGGAATTTAGCTCTTGCTGGAAACGCATTTTGGAATATCAGTGCAGGTGATTCTGGTTCTGATTTATTTACTGTTTCTTGTGAGTAAAACACACAGTTGAAATTCATTCAAAAGGCCGCTTTCGAGCGGCCTTTTTTCGTTTAAGGCGGTGCAAAACATATGGAGAATTACCTATTAATTTCTGCTGAATGAGTTACTCTAACTCTTTTAGAAGTTAGAGAAAAGAGCAAGCTAAAAGAGAAAGTGATTATCGATATGGCTTTAATTTAATTTGATGAATGAAACAGGATTCGTTTCTCCAAATGTCATCCATGCTAAACAGGAATAAAATGGAAGAATTAAGCCTTAGCTAATCCTGTTAAAAAATTCTTTAAAAAGTGCAGAAGAGAAGAAAAACCTGGTGGGAGTGAGGATGAAGTACAGGCTAAATTTTGACTGAGTTGAGTTTATGAAGTCAACTGCTTAATGACGCCCACTAAAGAAGTCATCTTCTTATTTCTCTTTTCCTTTAATGCGCTGTAGTAAATCCTAAATGAGGTATGGTACTTTAAGAATAGCGCTCCACAAGTAACCATAAGAACAGTAGCTAATAATCCTACCAATGGACTAAACAGGGAAAACATTACAACTGACTGCAGCATCCAAAATAGTGTAATGAGCACGCTGCCTAGAACTACCTTAGCTGTAGAGGTAAAACAAACATCCTTTACCAGCTTTTTAGTAAGTGCTTTGCCTATGAAGTAAGGAATTGCTGTAACTAAAAATCCTATGAGACAGATTGGACTAATTAAAATCAACTTCCTTCCAAACTTGCTCATTAAATGCTCATTAGCTACTAGCACTAATGCAGGAAACTTGAATGCGTTTTCTACTACTTTTAGTTCATCTTCATTAAAGGAATCCAATTCCTGAAGTCTAGCCTCTACTGTTGATTCCACTTCCTTAAATGCAGGAATGA
>CAZTVP010000349.1:0-3583 GCA_964616995.1 uncultured Comamonadaceae bacterium | reverse complement strand
ACATCATGGTGTAGTTCTGTGAGCTATTCTAAAATTGAAATTTGTAAAAAAAATGAAGAGCTATGAATAAAATACTATTGTGTTTACTGGTTTTTTGGCTGTGCAATGGAGCAACTCTCTCCGCCCAACTAAATGTAGGCTGTGTGGATTTTTATGCTTGTAATTACGATTCTGATGCTGATATACAAGTGGGAGATATATGTGAGTATGAAGGGTATTATGGACGAACTATAGAGGTTTTCGGAAATTTTATACTGGCTGAAAGTTCAGCTCCACGCCAAAGCTGCAGTGGGATTATTCCTGAGGACTACATTCTTTTAGATTCAGACTGTGTAGTAGCCACATTAAATTTAACAGATGGAGAGTGGACTGATGAAAGCTGGGATCATTACGAGCTTTGCTTAGGTATAAACTTAGATGGTGCTTTTATACAAGGGTGCATGGATGAAGAAGCTTGTAATTATAATCCCTTCGCTACCTTAGAACTTATAGGACAGTGTACTTATCCTGTTCCGAGTAAATATGTGCCACCGCATGATTGGGAAAGAGATTATATAGGTTTTTCCTTTGGTTTTTTTGGTTTTGAAAATTTGGGAGGATGTTTATTTAATCCAGAGCCATGTGAAGATTCAGATGATATTCCTGAAATAGATCTTGGACCTAGGGTGAGACTAGTTTGTCCAGGTACTCCAAATTATAGTCCACTTTCTTCTCCTGAGTGTTATTATCAAATAGTAGAAGCACATGGAGGAACATGGTCTAATGAGTACTATGATGAATATTTAGCCTGTGCACAAAATATAGGATGTACGGATGAAAATGCGTGTAACTATAATCCTAATGTAAATCCAGCACCTGATTTAGATGAGGTTTGCACATATCCTCCTGAGAATGACATCTGCTTTGATGCTATAGAACTAAATGTTAATGAGACTTACTTCTTTTCTAATAAAAATAGCTGTTTAGAAAATGAGGGAATATCTCTTTCTGTTCCAAGTGCTGATGACAATGGTAAAAATGGATGGGTAAATGATCAAGAATTACAAAATGACATGTACTTCTTTTTTAATCCTCCTGCTACTGGAGAATCTCTCCTTATTACAATGTCTTTAGCTGATCCTTCAGATAATTTTGATGCTCAAATGGCAGTTTTTACTGGCTGTGAAGAAGAATTAATTAAAGCTGATGATGATAGTGGGTTATATAACTATCCTCAGATCATTCTTAACCCAGATGAGTATTCTTCATTTAACTCTTACTTCATAGTCATAGACGGGAAATTTGGGGATACAGGCTCGGCTTATCTATCTATACAGACTATTGACCTGGAACCACAAGGAAACTCTTGCCCAGGAGATTTTAATGGAGATGAATCTGTGAACGTATCAGATTTAGGAGGATTCCTTAACGCCTTCGGTACTACTTGTGAAAACTAATATTCCTATGAAAAACCTTCTTACTTCCCTTGCGATTTTAATTTTTTGTTTGAATGCATCTGCCCAACTTACTGTAGGGTGCATGGATCAGAATGCATGTAATTTTAATGCTGACGCCACTGTAGAACTTCTTAATTCATGCGTTTATAATGGTTGGTTTTCAGAAAACTGGGAGCCTACATTTCCTGTAGAAGCCTGCAGTGGAGAAAGACTTCTTAACTCAGAATGTGTAGAACATATTTATGACCTATATGGAGAGTGGTGTGAAGATTGCTGGTCATATTATGAACTATGTTTAGACATAGATCTTCAGCAGGCATTTATCATAGGGTGTACAAATGAAAATGCTTGTAACTATAACCCTTTAGCTAACGTGCATAATGAAGAATCCTGTGATTATGGAGTTTATTATGCCATGAATTATAATCCTGATGAAGATGATACCTATGAAACTTTATTGCAAACCTGTGACTTCATATTAACTGGAGGTGGGTTTTCTGGAGGAGGATTCTCCTCCCCAGACATAACTCCTTCATATGATGCTATTAGGCTCTATAGTGAGGCATGTGTGGAGTATGTCATAGGTCCTGATAGATTATGGACAGAACAGTCTTTAGAGAATTATAATTTATGTAACCAGGCAGACAGATGTCATGATATAAATGCTTGTAATTATGAGTTAAGCGGAGTTCATAATCCCGCGCTGTGTAGATATGCTGTACTTAATGATTTATGCTCGGGTGCTATTCCGCTGCCTGTAAATGATCTCTTTTATGATGAAGCTAATGGATCTTTTTGTAATCCTCAGTTTCTGGATGTTCCTTCCATACAAGAAGACTCTGAAAATGGATGGGTTTTAGCCGAGTTTCATGGGATAGAGGGTGAGTATAATGACCGGTTTTATACCATTCAATCATCAGCAGAGCCTAAGACATTTTTTTTCAGTTTTATTCTGGACTACAATAATCCTGCATTTTTTTCAAGTCTTAATTATGCGCTTTTTAGCGAGTGTGGAGGCAATTTACTTACCTATGGTAGGGGAGATTTAATAGATGAATCTTCAGAACCTTATGTCACTTTTAGCATTAATTCTGAATTATTAGAACCTTCTACGGAGTACGTGCTAGCCATAGTACCTCAGGAAAGAGGAAATTTCAAGTATAAAATAAACTATAAGGAATTAGAACCTTCTCCCTGCCCTGGAGATTTTAATTCAGATGGTGCCGTGAATGTCGGAGATCTAGGCGGGTTTTTGGCTGCATTCGGAAGTTCATGTACAAACTAAATCATATGAAAAATTCAATTTTAATCTGTTTATTCATTTTAAGTAGTATATACGCTAATAGTCAACTAGTCATAGGATGCATGGATGAAAATGCGTGTAATTTTAATTCTGATGCTACACTAGAACTGATAAATTCATGTGCTTATAATGGTTGGTTTACAACGTTTTACTCTCCTGAAGATCCTGTTCAAGCCTGTGAAGGAGATGTCCTTTTAGATTCAGAATGTGTAGAGAGAGTGCTAGAAATTAATGAAGGAGAATGGTGTTCAGAATGCTGGGATTATTATGAATTATGTTTGGAAACTAATTTTGATGTGGCTTTCATAATGGGATGTATGCATGAAGATGCTTGTAACTATAACCCCTTTGCCACGCTAGAATTAATAGGAACTTGTCAGTATTCTGAGGTAGGTTATTACTTAGTGAATGAAGGTTCATCATATGAGGTATTTTCACTTCAGAGTTTATGTGCCACAGACATAGAACAGTACTCGTATTTATATGAAATAGATAATCAAGTATGTGCTCAGTTTATTGTAGAAAATTACCCGAATATTTCTTCTTTAGAGGAGTTTGAAGACTTACTTCAGGAATGTGAATACAATGATTATTGTGATGATCCACAGGCTTGTAATTACTACATCCAGGATGAGGGATTAGCTAATCCTGAAGCATGTGTTTATCCTATTGAGAGTGATGTGTGTGAAGGTGCCATTGAAATTGAGCTAAATGATTTCATTATTACTGACGAAAGTTATCGCTACTGCTTCACCGATGATTATTTAGTACCTCATGGTAATCCTGCTTTGAACTGGCCTAGTTTATTAGGCGGAGTAACTCCTCAGAATGAACTGGACAAATT
>CAZTVP010000348.1:308-3600 GCA_964616995.1 uncultured Comamonadaceae bacterium | reverse complement strand
AAGCGGGTGGAGCTGAGCTTTATAATATCCAGAAAGAGAGCGGTTTCACTTATTCAGATGGCCAGAAAAACACTTATAAAACACTCGGAGGAACTCCGCACTTAGATAGAGAATTCACCGTGTTTGGAGAAATAACCAAAGGCTTGAATGTACTCGAAAAACTGGCCAATGTGAAGGTAGATAAACAAGACTGGCCTGTAGAAGATATTATTATAGACATAGAAATTTTAGACTGAGGACTTATCTTCGTGATTATGAAAAGACTGTTGATTATTCCAGTGCTTTTGTTAAGCACTATCACTATTGCGCAGCTGAAACCTAAGGCAGATGTAAAGCTTTACTCACTTTATGACCGAGGGCTGTCAGATGAAATAGTAGATGACGAAGAAAGTGAACGTGGATTCACCTTTGCTATGGACTTAGGTGTTTATTTGGCCAGTAAGAAAACGGCTAACTTGTATAATGGCTCGGGCTTGGCCAATATAAATGCCCAGTCCAATTGGCTTAGTGTAGAAGAGCGTTTTACTTCTGTAGGGTTTAATCAACAAGCTAACATAGTTCAGGAGATGAATACTAACCCAGCTCTATCACAGTACAGTGGTACGATAGTGGGTTTTGCGCTGAACGGAAACCCAAGTAGTGAAGACTATTCCTATGCTAGAGATATGAATTATACTCCTTCGTTTTTCTTCGGTTTGAATGCCACGTATCATCTTAGTGATTACTGGGGTATAGTGGGAAAAGTAAGTGTAGCTAACCTGGTCACTACTGCTGTGTACACCATGGAACTTTTCGGGCCGCTTCCTCCTCAGAATGCTTCAGAAGTAATAGAGGTATTCAATATAAGAGGAGAAGAGCAAAGGGTTCACTTAGACTTAGGGTTTAAAAATACTAGTTATAATGACTATGGATTCAAGTGGTTTTGGGGTGCTGGTGCATCTCTGGTAGGTGCACAAATCCAACAGAACACTGCCTTCATAGGTGAGACTCCTTACGATCTTATTTTCCAAAATAACGGTAATCAGCAGTTTCTGCAGGAGTTCAATGCCAATCAAACACTTTATAATTTCGGGTTTTATGCGAATACGGGGTGGGAGTTTGAATACAAAGAACGCTATGATGTGGGAATAGGATTTAACCTTTCAAGAGATGTTATAGAACTTGGCCCTGTAGAAGAAATCGGGTGGAATAAGCGTATTTACTTTTACTTTGGAATTTAAATTTTAAGGACAAGAAAAAAGCAGGTCTCCGTTGACACCTGCTTTAATTTTAAAGAACCTTAACCTCGGTAAGGAACCACCCCTACCGATTTATAAAATCAAAATGAAAAAACTGCTTTACTGGTTCTAAGATACTCAGGTAATAGACCTTTCTAAAGCTTAATTCCATGAACGGTAGTTTCCGCAAAACGAACGGTAATATGAACTATGAAACTGAAAATAAATTCGAAGGATACTTTAGCTATTACATCAAAAAGTCTGAGGCTTCAAATCCGAAAGATGCGCTGAACGCACAGAAGGACAAAGCCATGGCTTTTTTCAATTCCTTAAAAATACTTGACCCTGATTATGCTTACGCTCCTGAAAAGTGGACATTAAAAGAAGTGGTTTTTCATATCATAGAAACTGAGATCATCATGCTTTACAGAGCACTGCGCATTTCTAAAGGTGAGAACACTGCGTTACCAGGATATGATGAGAATCTCTTTGTTTCAGCTGCTCGAGTTAAGGATATGAATATGACTGAGGTCATCAATTTATTCACTCATGTGAGGAATACGAGCCTGTTTTATTTCAATCATTTTAATGAGCAAGAGCTGAACACTGAAGGAACATTTTCAGATCTTAACTTGACGGTGAAAGGACTTGGACTCCTCATCTGTGGGCATTTGAATCATCATGTGGAGGTGATTCAGGAGAGGTATTTGTCTAACCAGAATTAATTATAAAAAGCCACACTATACCTCAGCTCAGCATTGGCTTTTTTGTTCTTGGCTTTAGAGGAAACTAATTTCATTTGAGATTCTAACCAAGATTTTTCTCTGGAGTTGACTAAGAAAAGAGAGCTCTCTCCTATTTCAAACAGGAAAACCTCGGCTTGATATAGCTCTTCATAATTAGCCACATTCTGCTCGAATAACCTCACCTGCTGCAGTGTGTTTTCCACTTTATTTACAGAAGCTCGGGCTTTGTAATCTATAGCAGCCATTTCATCATTTAGCTTATAATTTAAATCTTGGACTTTAACCTGAGCTAATTTTAGTCCTCCTCTCTCAGCCCTCAGAAATAATGGAAGAGACACTTTTACGCCCCAGTTGTAATTATTCATGGAATAATTGGTAAGAAGGTCAGATCTATTGGTGGCACTGCTCAGGGCATTGTACTTCAAATCTATTTTAGGTTTAAGGTATTCTCGTTTTAACCTAAGGTCTATTTCCTTCATCTGAATGTCATAACGGTAGGAATTAAGCTTGGGATGTAAATTTTGGATAGAATCTACCCGAGCTAATACTCGAGCATCCACTGTCTCCAGGTTATTCAAATCTATTTCTTCTGGATACGCTTCTGAACTGAATTCTAATGGAATGATTCCATCACTCCAGAGGAATGTTTCTGCTAGCAGGGCAGTATTGCGCAGCTCTAGCTCTACTTCTAATAAACTAGCCGTTCTGTTCTGCACTTGTATAGTGGCTTCCAGCGTATCTATAAAAGGACTATCACCACGAATAGCACTTTGGATAACCCCTTCTAACCTCTGTTCAGCATTCGTAAGTGCTTCTCGGGCCACTTCTACTTGATAATACGCTTCGTACCAGTCCCAATAAGCTATAGATGCATCTAAGAGAATTTCATTGACTAGAAGTTTTCGTTCTTGTTCGTTCTGCTCCGCAAAGACTTGTGCTTTTCTCAAGTCTGCTCTTCGCTTGTCTATAAATAATCCTTGACCGATGGGGATGGAGATTCCCGCGTGCCATAGTTCTGGGGCTGGAGTTAGTCCTTCAGGGTTTAGCTGGACTCCTCTATTATCTTCTAAACCAGCATCCACGGTAATCCCGAACCAGGTAGGTACGCGTATTCCGCTTTGCAAAAGACTGTAGTACGTTTTATCGTCAAAATACTTCTGGCTCAAATCTCCGTAGAACTCTGGGTCAAATCCTCCTCGTGCCTCTCTTAGCTTTCCTGTAGCTTCCTCACCAAGTAGTTTACTACGCATTACCACAGGATGACCGTCTCTGACCATGTCTAAAAACTTCGTCTCAGAAATGGGTTCTATAAATTCAGGCTCTTCTGTT
>CAZTVP010000348.1:0-298 GCA_964616995.1 uncultured Comamonadaceae bacterium | reverse complement strand
TGAACACATAAACGTATGGTATCTATTTAGTTGGACTAACATTTCTACTTTTTCTTTTCTTCTTTATGTTTATGAGAATGCATGTGGTCATCTACATGCTCATAGAAATCAGCTGGGAAGTCATTAATTTGTCGCCATAGTTCATACCATATAGGAACGTTATTCAGTAGCATGAAGTTAGATGCTCCTCCACCGAATCTAAGTGCCTCAGGCCATTCGTAGTCATTTTCATCTGGCTTTACCAGCACTCTGTACATGCCATTATCACTGATGAACTGGTCCACTGCATAAACAGTTC
>CAZTVP010000347.1:0-3603 GCA_964616995.1 uncultured Comamonadaceae bacterium | reverse complement strand
AATTCCCTGTATTTCTTTACTCCTCTCATCTATGACAGAGATTTCTCCTTGAATAGGATTTCCAGCAGCATCTGCCAGCTGACCTTTGATAATGAGATTCGTGTTTTTACGGTAGATGAAATCTATCTCGTACAAATCCTGATTCCCGAATCCTTCTTCTTTTTCAGAAGAGTAATATCCTTTTCTACCACCTGGCGCTATGCTCAGGTAGATGTCATCATTCACGCTATTGGCAGGATAACCTAGATTTTTAGGTAGTACCCAGTGGTCTTTTCCTTCTCTCTTAGAAAAGAAAATATCATAACCTCCCATAGTATCGTGCCCTTTACTAGCAAAGTAGAGCGTTCTTCCATCTACATCTAAAAACGGTGAGTCTTCATCAAATTCAGTATTGATTACTGGCCCTAAGTTTTTAGGTAAACTCCATTCTCCATTCGGGAGCAGTTTTACCCTGTACAGGTCTTTTCCTCCGTAACCTCCTGGTCTATTTGAGGAGAAAATAATGGTATTTCCGTCTGGTGAGAAACACGCACTGGCTTCTTGGTACTCTGTATTAATAGACTTATCCAGAAGCTGAGGTTGAGACCATTTTTCTCCTTTCCTTTTGGTCAAGTAAAGGTCTCCTCCTGTTAACTTCTTATTCGTTCTGTAGATGACCATAGAATTTCCGTCTGCACTTATGGCTACTGTAGCATCATGCGTGCTGGTGTTAACAGCATCTATCTTATTGGTAGGTGCAGTCCATTCTCCGTTCTCTTTTTTAGCGTAGTAGATATCTTCAAAGAACTGATTGTTAGGGTCTGTTTTTCCACCTGTGCTATTCTCTCTTCTGGAAGTAAAGAACATTTCTTCTTGGTCTGTGGTGAGAACAGGTATGTATTCTGCAAATGTGGAATTAACCTTGGCTCCCATGTTTTTCACGAGCACATCTTTAGGCTCAGAAGTCATTTTAGCAGCTAGTTCTACTGAAGCTAGTGCTTTTTGAACTACAGCATCTGACAGTTCTCTCTGCCCATAATTAGCATATCTGGTGTAGTACGCTGTGGCGCCTGAGAAATCGTGTTCTTTATGCGCTATTCTACCTAAATAGAACAGAGCTTCTTCTATATTTTTCTGCTGCGCAAAGTTCAATAAGCGCTTGGCCTCCGAAATATCTTGGTTGGTTTCCAACTGGCAAACTCCAGTCCTGAACGCTATCTCAGGGTCTGCAGGATGAGCTTCACTCAATGGCTTTAGAATCTCATAAGCCTCCGTAAAACGTGCTTGATAGAAGAAGAAATCAGCATCAAAGAAATCTGATTTCTCTGCTCTGCTGAGTTCATCAAGCTGTGCTTGAGCCTGTAGCATGCAGAGCATGACTATGCTGTAAGTGACTAATTTTTTCATTTATCTAAGTAGTGTTACGTCTCCTGCCTTAGTAAGTTCCGTTCCATCGGTAAATTTTGCTTTGGCTTTCCATACGTACACGTCTTGTTTACTTAATTGTCCTCTGTACATTCCATCCCATCCTATGAGCACATCTGTACTTTCGAATAGGAGTTCACCCCATCTATTAAAAATCTGTAGCTGATATTCTTCCACTCCTGACTGAACAGGGAAGAACACATTATTAGCAAAACTCTGTGGGTCATACAATCCTCCTGTGCCACCATCTATGGGTGTAAATGCATTCGGGAACTCTAGGTTAGCTGATGCCTCAGCAGTTATGATGTCTATCTGAGTAAGACTATCTGGGCAGTTGTATTCATTATTTACCCATAGTGATACGGTGTAAACTTCTGGGTCTTGGTAGTAGTGCTGAGGGTTAGTTTCAGTAGAAGTATTTCCATCTCCAAAATTCCAGAGGTATTCATCTGCATTCACAGATAGATTTACAAAATTCACTGGAACTTGAGGAACTACTATTTCATCTGGAGTAGCTGCGAATGCCGCCTGAGCACTTGGGTAAACTGTAATAATCTCCTCACGGGTAATTACATCAGTTTCGCCATTATTATGACCAGTAACCGTTAACGTAACGGTGTATGTTCCAGGTAGCTGATACGTATGAACTGGGTCAGCTATGAACCCTTGAGAACCATCTCCAAAATTCCACAGGTAGCTTACTCCATATTCACTTTGGTTATCAAACTGAACTGTGAGTGGAGCACAACCCTCTGCTGGACCTTGAAAGTCTGCCACAGGAGGTGGAGGAATGATGGTTATCTGTTGTGTGGCTTCGTTAGCGCATAACCCATTGTCTGCGCTGAGTGTAATGATATATTCTCCCCATGTACCATAATCGTAAGCTGGAGGGTTTTGCCCATCAAAAGTGTCATTACCTTCTCCGAAATTCCAGCTGTACTGCACCGTAGCTCCTCCTAAACTCTGATTATCAAACTGAACTGTAGTGGCTGGAAATACTTGTTCCTCTGGTGTAGCGGTGAATATGGCTTCAGGTCTAGGATATACTGAAATATCTCTGGTAAAAGTGTCCGTACATCCTGCATATGATTCTACTGTGAGCGTTACGGTATAAACCACTATTTCATTGGTCTCATTTGTGAACAGGTGAGAAGGGTGAAGTTGAGTTTCTACGGGAGAACCGTCTCCAAAGTCCCAGGTACTTTGCAACGCGCCAGAACTAATATTTTCAAACTGAACTTCATAAGGTGTACAACCTTCTGTAGGCGAAAGGAATGATGCGGTTAACTGTGGCTGTACTTCTACAAATACGTTATCAGAACTAGAACATCCGCTGTCTGAAAACGCATTCAGCGTGACTTCATACGTTACCGGATTTACATCTAGATTATAAAAAGTATGCGTGTGAAAATCATCTGATGTGTTATTGATTTCTCCTGTTCCATAAACCCAGTTAAAGGAAGATGCTCCTATGGAATTATTCTCAAACGTAACATCCAGCGGATAGCAACCATCTGTAGCAGAGATGTCTAAATCTGCTACGGGAGTTCCATAAACAGTAATTTCTTGTGTATAAATATCTGAACAACCATATACTGATGAGGTAATCAATTCCACTGTAAAAGTGGTGTCGTTCAGGTTATTATTAGTAAAGGTGTGCACTGGGTTAGGTAAAGAAGAAACACTTCCATCTCCAAAATCCCATGTGAAGTCTGTGTTAGCTCCGAAGCTCTCGTTATCAAACGAAATGGTGAGGGGAGAACATCCATTTTCTTCCTGCTCAAACTCTGCGGTAATCTGAGGGTAAACCGTTATGGGCAGCTCGAAATAGTCTTCACAGCCTATGGAATTAGATACGGTTAATCTTACTGTGTATTCAATGGGTAAATCTGTAAAATTCTCGAAATCATGGAAGTGGTTGTTCGCATTAGTAGTAGAAGTTTCTCCGTCTCCGTAATCCCAGAAATAGGTGTTGGCTCCCATACTATTGTTCGTAAATTCTACAGATACTACACTACATCCTGAGTTTATATCAGAAGTGAAAGCGGCAGTAGGACTGCTATATACATCTACTTCTACTTGTTCTATATCATTACATCCTAATGGAGATAATGCCAGAAGTGTTACCGTGTAAGTGGTATCATTTCCTGAGTTATTGATATAAGTAGTAAGCCCTGTATTCTGTGTAGAGTTTAATCC
>CAZTVP010000346.1:0-3613 GCA_964616995.1 uncultured Comamonadaceae bacterium | reverse complement strand
TTGGGAGCGTCTTTTTTGGCAGGTTTTTTAGCAGCTGGCTTTTCTTTCTTAGGTGGGTTAAGCGCTTGCTCGTCTAAAATTTTGTAGATAAGGTCTTGTTTTTTAAGCTTGTCGGCTCTTTTAATATCTAACTTGGCAGCTACTTCTCTAAGCTCAGCTACCTTCATGCCATTTAATGAAATGATATCGTACATCTATGTATTATAATTCTGGGGATGTCTTAATTGATTGAATGTTGAAAAATCGCTTATGGATTCATAATGAACAGAATGTCCATTTTCAGCTGCGCAATAATACATCTTTTTTTACATTGCACAGCAGGATTAATAAAAAACTTTTAGGGCTGAACTACCGCCTACCCGTTATCTTTGTGCTCCTAAATTTGAAACCATGATTCAGAGAATCCAAACCCTTTATTTAGCACTTGCTCTTGTGAGTTTAAGCATGCTGTTTTTTATGCCTATCTGCTTCTATGAAGCTGGAGGAGTGGAGTTTACCACTAATATTAAAAATGTGCTTGGGAGTGACGGGAGCGTGAATCCTACGTCTTGGGGAATAGGTCTCATGATACTTGGGCCTATAACAGTTTTGCTACTTATTTTCATGATTTCTCAGTTCAAATACAGAAAGAAACAATTAGCCATAGGACGCGGGATTTATCTGCTCCTAGCTTCTCTCATTATCATTTCTATGATGGTGATAGAGTCCAATAAGCCTGAAGATGGGCAGATTACTGGGTATTGGATAGGTTACTTTGCACCGGTGGCAGCACTTCCACTTGTGTTTCTGGCCAATAGAGCTATAAAGAAAGACGAAGAACTCGTAAAATCCTTAGACCGTCTAAGATGAGAATTCTGGTTTTTTTATGCGGTGCAATAGTTCTTCTCAACTCCTGCGCTACAATGACCTACGAGCAGTGGAACTCTCGGTTAGAGTTTTACGAAGGTTCCATCCAAGACCAAATGGTGCAAAGCGCTCAAACAGCTGAACCTGCAGTATTTCTGGCAGAAGGTGTTTACAACGCCACTAGAGAGAAAGACCGTGAGCCGTACCCAATTCTAATGAAAGAATCAGGAACTATGAAGAGTTTAAACGCTCAAGTGCAGGAGCGTTCTTCTGAAGTGTTAGCGAACGTAAGAGAGTTCCGTACGAAGCATGCAGAAAGCACCATAAAAACAGTAGGCCCAGAGTGGTCTAATTATTCCAATTTACTAGGAAGCTTAATAGAACAGGATTCGGTCAATTCAGCACATATTCAAGTCATAGATTCCATAGACCACAGATTTGATTCCATCTGCTACAGATTTAAAATTAAGGCTGTGCCAGTTATAGATTATGAAGCTGCGCTGGCAGGAAAACTGAACGATTTAGAAAACAGATTTCAAGTAGCTCAAGCAGGTTATAAGCGGTGCAAAGCCAACATCACCGAAAGAGAAGACGCCAGAGAATCTATGCAGGAAATCAACCGTATGAAGCAGAAAGTAAGGCAATTAGAAAGCGAAATGGGTGTTTTAAACAACCTCTACGGAAGATTAAATTCCCTAAGAGATGACGCCTGGATTTTCGAAGGGCCATACATCGATAAAATGGCTGAGTTAAAACTTGTAGAAGACAAAACAAGAAGAGCCAGCGGGATTTTAACGGAACTCGAGCGGTTGATAGCGGGGTTTTAGTTTGTTAGTTCTTAGTTCTTAGTTCTTAGTTCGAAAGTTGGAAAGTTGGAAAGTTGGAAGTTCGAAAGTTTAAAATCTTTACTCTCAGCACAAGGCAGTCAACTTCTAATGAGAAGCTTAGTGTGACATAATTAGAGCGCACGAATTTCGTTTTTGGAGTTGCCCTTCGGCTAACGCTTGGTTGCTGAGCGCGAAGCAGTCCACTTCGACTAAAAAGGCTCAGTGTGGCAGAAGTGCAGGGCGCGAATTTCGTTTCAATTGACAAGTATTGTGCGCTGGCTGTTCCCTGAGCCCGACCGCAGGGAGGAAGTGTCGAAGGGAGAAGGGGTGGAAAAAGCAAAAAGATAAAGGGAGAAGGGGTGGAAAAAGCTCAAATAACATCGCTCACAAAGGTGACTGAGTGCCGACTGAAAGGAGGTGTATCGAAGGCAACGGCAATTAAATTCCAAAACCACCTCTTCAATCATCAATTATCAATTATCATTTTTCAATTAAAACCTTCTGCCTCTGCAAAACCCGCTCCCCATCCCGAAGAACTAGTAGAAAATTCCCAACCGAAAACTCAGAAACCAACAACATCATTGTACTCCCTTTAGCATGAGCAGGAAATTCTTCCATCACTCTTCCATTTATATCTATCAGCTGATAAACAGCACCGATAGGTGCGTTTTGACTTTGGTAGATATTTAAGAACTCTCCAGCTGGAATAGGCCCAGCTTTAAAGTATTCTTTAATAGTTTTGAGTTCTGTAATGGTGTTAGAAGTATCAGAAGGAATGCTGTCTGAGAGGTGACAACCTTCAACCAAGCAGCCAAATTCATCCACTTTCACTAGCCATCCTTGCTGAGGTGGGCCGGTGGTGAATTCTTGGTCTGAGTCTAGGTCTCTAGATTCTCCGCAGAAGATATAACCTCCATCAGAAGTGGCTTTAAGGTCATTCAGCGTGTGTTCTTCATTAGGAGTGTTGATGTAATGATAAGTTCTGTCCCACAGTACTGTTCCATCTTCATCTACTTTAACCAACCAGCCCTGACTTATGGTAGTTCCTGTGCTGTCGGTTTGTAAACTGTCTGGTAAGAATTCTTTTTTATTTCCACCAGCTACGTAACCTGAGTTGTCTTGAGATTTGACTACTTTGTAGAATTGGTTATCAAAATCAGAATCAATTCCCTCTCCCATTATTGTATCCCACGGCATATTTCCTAGAGTATCTAATTTGAAGACTTTTCCTGTTATTATATTATCTGTACCTAAACCATATCCTGCTGCAAGAATGCAATTGTCCTCAGACCAGACCATATCATTTACTCTACATACGTAATCAGTAATTATGTTTAATTCTTCCTCTCCATATGCGTTTGATTTTATAACACCCATAGGAGTTGAAAAAATGTTTACTAGCCCCAAAACCCCGCCACTCTCAGTAGGAAGAAGTGCGTTACAGTATTCTGGTTGTGCGGGTGTGGTGTAGATGTACTCCCAGAGTACTTCTCCATCTGGTGCCATGCGCTGGATGTAAAAATCTCCGCCTGTTCCTGAGTTTGGTTCTAGAATGTTACTTGAAATGAAGATTGAATTATCCTCGTTAGTTGAACTACAAAAAGCAACGGGAGCATTAGAATCTGAATTAGCTGAGTATAAATATGGTGAGTTAGTATAGTACTCAAAGTTTATATCTCCATCTTGATTTAGGCTCGTCAAAAAACCTCTAATCGTATCAGCATTAGAACGATATCCAATAACGCATGTTCCAAATTCCTCGTTCAAATCTTTAAAGCCAGAATTGGATGTAATTAAATTAAAGCCATTCTCATAAAAATTCATATTCTTTTCTATGAATTGGCCTTGGGGATTAAAATGAATCAGTGTAAGTGGTATCAAAGTTTCATTTTCTTGTGGATGCACACCATTGCACGATACAGAGTAGCCATTTTCAGTTT
>CAZTVP010000345.1:0-3614 GCA_964616995.1 uncultured Comamonadaceae bacterium | reverse complement strand
TGGTAAATAAATGAAAACAATTAAACTATCTAATATCTCTACATGAGAACTTACAGGATATTGTACGTGTATGAAAAAGTGTTTGTTTCAAGAAATCTCAGAAAAAATTTCATTTTGTTCAAAACCTCATTAATCAAAGGTTTCAAGGATACTATCACTTGATGGTATTCAAGATGAAAGTGACCTGAGTAACTACATCTCCGTCAGAAGTCTGAGTTTAATAATTACTAACCATTTAAATCATAATATTATGGATACAAATATCTCTTCCTATTGGGATAAAACTTTAAGCATTCTTACTGAATATACTCCAAAAGTTTTAGGTGCACTAGCCGTTCTAATCATTGGTCTATGGATCATAGGATTTGTAGTAAAAGCATTCAGAAAGCTTATAGAAAGAAGACAAGTAGACGAATCTTTACACGCTTTCTTAACCACTATGGTAGCTTTTTTACTTAAAGCACTTTTGTTTATCACAGTGGCGGGAATGTTGGGAATAGCCACTACATCTTTCGTAGCTATCATTGGTGCTGCTGGTTTGGCCGTAGGACTAGCTCTTCAAGGGAGTCTAGCCAACTTTGCTGGTGGTGTTCTAATTCTCCTTTTCAAACCTTTTAAGGTAGGAGACCTCATAGAAGCTCAAGGAGCACTAGGATTTGTAAAAGAGATTTCTGTTTTCGTAACTAAAATGGAAACGTTCCAGAATAAAACAGAGATTATTCCTAATGGTCCTCTAGCTGGAGGAAACATTACCAACTACTCTATGAAAGGAAATGTGAGAAGTGACATTCCATTCGCTATAAGGTATGATGGGGATATAGATAAAGCTACTGAGATAGTGTTGAACATCCTTAAGAACTCTCCTAAGGTATTACCTTCTCCAGCACCAAGTGTATATGTAACAGAACTTACGGAGAATAATGTTCAGTTCTTAGCACTACCATTCAGTACGGTAGAAGATTACTGGGATGTGTATTGGGGATTAAGAGGTGAGATTAAGAAAGCATTGGGAGATGCTGGTTTCGAGGCGCCTTATCCACAGCGAGTGGTGACCATGAAAAGCGAATAAATACCTTTTTTAAAATAGTTAAATGTGAACCCACTGTTCTTATTCGAATAGTGGGTTTTCTATTTTAGTCTTATGAAATTTGGGAAACTAGATACCGTAGATAATATCCTTTTTGAACTTCCTCCTGACCATACTAGAACCGAGGAGAATCTAGCATTGTACCGCAGCGAAAAAAAGGCCATTTACATGGGAGGAACCATGTGGAACATACCCAAGTGGAAAGGGAAGATTTACCCGGCCAAAACCAAGGCTGCAAACATGGGCGTGGAATACTGCAAGCAGTTCTCCACCTTAGAATTGAACGCCACGCACTATAAAATACACGGCCCGGAGGTGATTTCTAAGTGGAAGGCTTACAGTACTGATGCTGATTTTAAGTTTTGCCCAAAGTTTCCTAATCTCATTACCCACTACCGTAGGTTCCTTAACTCTGAAGGGCTAACAGATGAATTTCTTCTGGCTATTTCTCATTTTGGAGAAAAGCTGGGGCCTAGTTTTATTCAACTCAGACCTGATTATGCGCCTAAATATGGGCAGCGGTTGATTGATTATTTGAAGACTATTCCTGAAGATTTTGACTTGGCGGTAGAGTTCAGACATCCTGAATGGTTCACTGGAGGAGCTGAGGCAGAGGCTGTTTGGTCATATTTAGAAGAGCGTAGAATAAGTGCTGTAATTTCTGCTACGGCTGGAAGGAGAGATGCCATTCATATGCGTATGACTTCTAATACGCTTATACTCAGATTTGGCGGTTATGATTTACATCCTTCTGATAAGGTTCGGCTGGCGCAATGGACTGACCGAATCAATTCATGGCTTGACTTAGGACTGAATGAAGTGCATATATGGATGCATCAGTTCAATAGTATTATGACCCCTGAGACTTGTGTGCTCTTCGGAGATATGCTTCAAGAAAAGACGGGTATAGAAATAAAAACCCCGCGCTTACTGGAAGAGCAGGGTTCTTTGTTCTAACCGGAATTATGCATTAGAGTATCTATTACGGCCTCAAACGACTTTGAAATCAAACGTTTCACTGTCTTTTTGAATTTAACCATAGCAGAGCTATGCTGAAATTCATAAAAGTCTTGATTTCTGTGTTGTTTGAAACCTCATTACGAAACACTAACGCATAATTCGGGTTTAATCTTTATTCATTTTAGGCTTATGCCTTTCCATGGCAAGCTTTATACTTCTTACCTGAACCACATGGGCATGGTTCATTTCTTCCCACTTTAGCTTCCACTCTCACGGGCTGTGCCTTAGGTCTAGGTGCTGCAGCTGGGTTAGCTCCTCTCCTGGCAGCCGAAGCCCTTTCTGAAGAATTGAGCACTTCTGATTTTTGAGCTACACCCTGAGGTTCAGAAGGTCTTCTTACGTTTTCTGCTCGCTGAACTTGGTTTTCATTTACTGGTAATGAACATTTCATAAGGAAAGAAGAAACCTCTTCATTTACCTCACTAATCAGTTTCTTAAATAGTTCATAGGACTCGAATTTATAGATAAGAAGCGGGTCTTTCTGCTCATGAGAAGCAAATCGGACATTCTGTCTTAAATCGTCCATATTTCTCAAGTGCTCCTTCCACTTGTTATCTATTACAGAAAGTGTAACTCCTTTTTCTAAATCCTCTACCAGCGTCTTGGCCTTACTTTCATAAGCCTTTTCTATGTTAGCTACTATGTTCAGCTGTTTTCTTCCGTCTGAGAATGGAACAGCCATATTGGTATAGTTGTTTCCTTCATCCTCAAACACTCTGGAAATGACAGGATACGCTTGGTCTGCCATAGACTGCGCTCT
Source organism: uncultured Comamonadaceae bacterium (assembly GCA_964616995.1). Taxonomy (GTDB): domain Bacteria; phylum Bacteroidota; class Bacteroidia; order Flavobacteriales_D; family Sanyastnellaceae; genus ASP10-05a. The sequence goes on along the minus strand of CAZTVP010000345.1, from coordinate 747 downwards.
TTTCTCGTAATTCTCATTAGCCCTTACATAAAGCTGACCCATCTGGCTTCATAGAGTTGAATTCCTCCTCAGTAAACGGAGAGTCTATAGATAATCTGGCTAATGTAGCTAGCTTGAAGTTCTCGTAGTCTCTATTCGGGTGATATGCATTTACTACCTCAGCTGCCATGTCATAGAACATGTTAGCCAAATCTAATTTCAATCTCTCTCCATCTAGTCCGTTTCTTCTTCGCTTATAAATTACCTCTCTCTGAGTATTCATAACATCATCATACTCGAGAAGGTTTTTTCTAATACCGAAGTTGTTCTCTTCTACTTTCTTCTGAGCTCTTTCTATACTCTTGGTAATCATTCCGTGTTGGATTACTTCTCCTTCTTTGAAGCCCATTCTGTCCATTACCTTGGCAGTTCTATCTGAACCGAAGAGTCTCATTAAATCATCTTCCAGGGAAACGAAGAACTGAGATGAACCTGGGTCTCCTTGACGACCGGCTCTACCTCTTAACTGTCTATCTACACGTCTAGAATCATGTCTTTCTGTACCTATAATAGCTAGACCTCCTGCAGCCTTCACTTGGTCACTGAGTTTAATATCAGTTCCCCTACCTGCCATGTTTGTGGCTATGGTAATCTGACCGTCATTACCCGCTTCAGCTACTATTTCCGCTTCACGCTGGTGCATTTTAGCGTTGAGTACGTTATGCTTGATGTTTCTCATATCAAGCATTTTACCTAAGAGCTCAGAGA
>CAZTVP010000344.1:0-3615 GCA_964616995.1 uncultured Comamonadaceae bacterium | reverse complement strand
AAGTTTAAAATGGCTTTTTCTAGTTCAGATGAAGACACTGCTCTGGCCTATATGCATGATTTAGGATTTATTCCTAAAATCCAAGAGGGCAAAAAAGGGTTTAAAGTGCTTCTTGCAGGAGGTTTAGGTTCACAACCCAGAACGGCAGATGTGGCTTATGAGTTTTTAGAAGCAGATAAAATCATTCCATTTACAGAAGCTGTACTCAGAGTTTTTGACCGTCATGGTGAAAGAAACAGAAGACTAAAAGCAAGACTGAAGTTCTTGGTGAATTCACTTGGTTTTGAAGAGTTCATGAAGCTTGTCGAAGAAGAAAAAGGAGCCCTTCCTCAGCAGTCTTATCCTATTTCAGAAGTAGAAGAAGCAGCACTACCAGAATTAAAATCTGATTTAGTCAGTACTGAAATTTCAGAGGATTTTGAAGCTTGGAAAAAGTTGAATATCATACCTCAAAAGCAAGAAGGATTTTCTGCTGTAGGAGTAAAAGTGCACCTAGGAGATTTCAGCACAGAGAAAGCTAGAATCTTGGCAGATTTGATTGAGCTCTTTGCAGATGGAGAGTTGAGATTGACCATTCGCCAGAACATTATCATAAGAAACGTAAGAAACGAATACCTGTTTGGTCTTTATCAAAATCTAGAAAAATTAGGATTTATTGAACTGGGATATGAAGGAATAGCAGATATAACAGCTTGCCCTGGAACAGATACTTGTAACCTAGGAATAGCCAGTAGCACTGGAGTAACTTCTGAGTTAGAAAAAGTACTGGTAAATGAATATCCTCAGCTGTTAGGAAGAAAAGACCTCTATATTAAAATCAGCGGCTGCATGAATGCCTGTGGTCAGCATAATATGTCGCCTATAGGTTTTCAAGGAATGACAGTGAAATCTGGGCAGTTAGTGGCTCCAGCACTTCAGGTGTTACTCGGAGGAGAAAATTTAGGAAATGGACAAGGAACTTTTGCAGATAAAATCATAAAAATTCCAAGCAAAAGAGCTTTAGATGCGCTGAGAGTTATTCTGGATGATTACCACGAAAATGGAGAAAATCAAAAATTCCAAGACTACTATAAAAATGCGGAAGAGCGTTATTTCTATAACCTCTTAAAACCACTTTCAGATGCTTCAGACTTGAAGGAAGATGATTTCATAGACTGGGGAAGTGGTGATAAATATGTAAAAGCCATAGGTGTAGGAGAATGCGCTGGAGTGCTAGTAGATTTGGTGGCTACACTCTTTTTAGAGGCAGAAGAAAAACTAGAAAATGCTAAAGGCGCATTGGTCGATAAACTATGGGCAGACAGTATTTACCACAGTTATTCATCCATGGTGAATGGCGCTAAAGCAGCACTTTTGACTAATGATGTACAAACCAATACTCAAGCAGGAATCATCAAATTATATGACGAGCATTTTTCAGAAAATGAATCTCTCAAAGTAGAACCAAGCTTTCAAAATTTAGCTGGATTAATTAAAGAAAATGAACCTTCAGAAGCCTTTGCAACAGAGTATTCCCAGCAAGCTGAAGCCTTTCTAAAAAGGATAAACGCATACCGATCTAACCAACTTAAAAAGGACAAAAATGACTAAGAATATTAATCCAATAAATAAACCTAAACTTACACTTGTAGGAGCTGGGCCAGGCGCTATAGATTTAATCACAGTGAGAGGACTAAATGCTATTAAGGCAGCCAAGGTAATCTTGTATGATGCATTGGTAGACAAGAGATTACTGAAGTATGCGCCATTAGCACAAAAAGTATTCGTAGGCAAAAGAAAAGGCTATAAAAGATTCACTCAAGAAGAAATCAATGAACTCATAGTAAGTCATGCATTTTCTCATGGAGAAGTGGTGAGACTGAAAGGCGGAGATTCCTTTGTTTTTGGCAGAGGAGCGGAAGAAATAGAGCACGCTACAGCTTTCGGGCTAGAGGTAGAAATTATTCCTGGTTTGAGTTCTTCTCTAGCTGCACCGGCCGCAGCAGGAGTATCTGTTACACATAGAAATGTGGCCAGAGGTTTCTGGGTGCTCACGGGCACGGCTTCTAAAGGTGAGCTGAATCAGGATATTTATTTAGCTGCGCAAAGCTCTTCTACCGTAGTAGTGCTCATGGGCATGTCTAAACTACCTCAGATAGCTGAAATTTATAAGCAGCACGGAAAAGAAGATTTGCCAGTTTCTATCATCCAGAGTGCTTCCACTTCAGGAGAAAAAATAGGAGTTGGCACAGTCTCTACTATTAATGAAGTAGTAGAGAGAGAAGGGCTAAAAAATCCAGCGGTCATAGTGTTAGGTGAAGTAGTAAAACACAGCCATAAATTCCAAGAATTTTTCAGTTCAGAAACGGTTAAAAACGCTTAAAAATGGAAACTACAAACGAGTTATACCCTGTTTTTCTGAAAGTTAAGGTGCTTCATGTGCTGATAGTGGGCGGAGGAAATGTAGGCCTAGAAAAATTGACTTTTTTACTCAAATCTTCGCCTAATGCGCATGTGACAGTAGTGGCTAAGGAGTTTCATCCAGACCTCATAAAACTGGCTATGGGAAAGAAAGTGAGACTGATAGAAAAAGCCTATTCTGAGGATGATTTGCGGTGCAAACAAATAGTAATAGCCTCCACAGATAGTCATGAGGTGAACTTGGAAGTGTACAGGCATTGCAAAGCTAAAAACACGCTCGTAAATGTGGCTGATACTCCGCAGTACTGTGATTTTTATATGGGAGGAATAGTAACCAAAGGCCATGTGAAAATAGCCATCAGCACCAATGGAAAATCACCCACAGTAGCCAAAAGATTGAGACAGTATTTTGAGGAAGTGATTCCAGATGACATCAACGTATTATTAAAAAACTTACACAAAATCAGAAGTAAAATCACAGGCGGTTTTGAACAGAAAGTAAAAGAGCTTAATGAAATCACCGCCTCATTAATCAATGAACCTAAATTTTAAATTATGATACAAACTGATATTTTAATCATAGGCGCTGGACCTGTGGGGTTATTCGCAGTTTTCGAAGCAGGACTTCTAAAACTAAGATGCCATATTATAGATGCCTTGCCTCAGGTAGGGGGTCAACTCTCAGAAATTTATCCGAAGAAACCTATTTATGATATTCCAGGATTTCCTGAAGTATTAGCAGGAGATTTAATAGCGAACTTAGAAGAACAAATAGCTCCTTTCAAACCTGGATATACACTCGGAGAAAAAGCAGAAACCTTAGAAAAATTAAAAGATGGGTCGTTTAAAGTAACCAGTACTTCTGGCCTTGAGCATCATGCTAAAGTTATTTTTATAGCAGGTGGACTGGGTTCTTTCGAACCAAGAAAACCACCTCTTCAGAATCTCTCTAAGTTCGAAAATGCAGGAGTAGATTATTTCGTAAAAGAACCAGAGAAATACAGAGATAAGCATCTAGTAATAGCTGGTGGAGGAGATTCTGCTTTAGACTGGTCTATATTCCTAGCAGATGTGGCTGCCAGTGTAACCTTAGTTCACAGAAGAACAGAATTCAGAGGGGCGTTAGATTCTGTAGAGAAAGTAAGAGACTTGGTGAAAGAAGGAAAGATTACTCTCTACACTAATTCAGAAGTAAAAGAGATAAATGGAGATAAT
>CAZTVP010000343.1:0-3620 GCA_964616995.1 uncultured Comamonadaceae bacterium | reverse complement strand
TGTCATTTAATATTCGATTTTAATCGATTTAGGAAACCCTTTTCTGGAAAATTAGAGAAGGACGGAGAAATAGTTGAAAACTATAAGTTCTACAATGAAAGAGAATGGAGATATATCCCAAAAATTGATTCTGAAGATATTGAATTTGAACTAACAAAAGAGGAATATGAAGAATTTCAAAGAAATAATCCAAACAAGCCACATTTTGACTTTGGACTAGATTTCAAAGCAACAGACATATCATACCTAATTGTTCAAAAAGAAGATGAGATACCCAATCTTATCTCGTTTTTAATGGAGTTGGACAATTTAGGTAGTTCAAAACAAATACAATTATTGTTGACACGCATAATAGCAGCAGATAGAATTCAACAAGATACATAAAATCATACTCTCTAACAGTGGCTATAGGTCATTATTTATTCTAGCTTACTTCTGAAAATTCTCACGGATTTAAGGTTACAGTCCGTGATTTTTGTTCTATCGTCCTAAACTGAACATTCCCACCTCAAAACCGAATCCCCAGCAGCACATAAATTCCTCCACAAAGAAAACCAGCCAATAAAATAAAACCTGCTCCAGGATAATCCAACAAGTACATAGCCAAGCCAAAGAGCATAAGAACGATGGCTAGGAAGAAAACGGGCTTTAATTGCTGAGGTTTGCGTTTTTCTCTTTTCTCCTCAGTTAGGTATTCCCGCTATCGCGGACTTGCAGTCCGTGATTTTTTATTCTATCGTCCTAAACTGAACATTCCCACCTCAAAACCGAATCCCAAGCAGCACATAAATCCCTCCACACAGAAAACCAGCCAATAGCGTAAAGCCTGCTCCAGGATAATCCAACAGATACATAGCCAAACCAAAGAGCATAAGAACGATGGCTAGGAAGAAAACAGGCTTTAATTGCTGAGGTTTGCGCTTTTCTCTTTTCTCCTCGGTTAAGTATTCATCTAGGGTAAAATCATCTGATAGTTCTCTGACTGGAACTGTTTCTTCTGGTAAAAATGGCTCTATGAGTAACCAAATGACTACGGAGCCTGTTCCCAGTAGCAGAAGAATAGCCGCCCATGGCCAATGCATAATCTTAAACAAAACACCCATAGCTATGGTGATGCCGCCTAAGGAATAAAAGATTTTAGAAACCACATGCTGAATAGACCTTGGGATTAGACTCTTGGTGTCTTTGAAATAGATGAAAACCAATCCTGCCAGTGCCATAATATGAAGCGCTCGATATGCCCATGGATGAAAAGGTAGATGTAGCGCAGAAAAAAAGCTACTTGAAAAAATACAGATGATGGTCAGTAGTTTAATCCATGTGAGTACATCTCGCTTACGTTTCAGAAAGACCTTTAAAAAATAACCTGTGATGACTACTCCACAGCCTATCCCGAAGATGAGCCTGCCCATTGCACCGCGTAGAATGATAAATAAACATCCTATGACTACGATGGCTAAACCGATTCTAAAAAGCAAATGTGCTAGGAACTGTGACTGAGTTTTTTCTTTCATAAAAATGACAGAGATTAGCAGGAACTAATACTGAGCTATTCACGTATTTTGAGTAGCTAAAAATTATAGAACATGAAACTATCTGTAGGAGCTAAAATAGAACATCCTAAGTATGGCGAGGGTGCCATTTATTCAGAGAATAATCACTTTTGGAAAATATTCTTCATAGAAGAAGGTGAGAAGGAAATAGGCAAATCCTATGACGGACTAACCGTTTTAGAAGCCTCAGAGTTAGATGAAGAGGAGAGCTTGGATATAGAAACTGTGGAGGATAAGCTAAGAAGCATTCTGGCGGATTACATAGAAAAGCCAAGCCCGATAGAACTCGGAGGTAAATGGGAGGGAGGAACCATGACGCTCCAGCCTGCTGATGAAAGTCTGAAGCCTAAGGAAATTCCTGTAGAGACTTTTTTCCATAAAATAGTGATGATGAGAGACAGGCTCAGAGTACTGGAGCAGAACATAAATTCGAATAAGTCACTAAGTGATGAAGAAAAAGTAAATCTTCAGCAGTACATCACCAGATGTTATGGCAGTATGACTACTTTTAACGTACTGTTTGCGCAGAAGGAGGATTACTTTAAAGGAGAGTCTAAATAGCCTCTAGCGTATAAAGATATTTAAGATTTTCCGCACTGAACATGTTTGGAGAGCTAACAGCATTTTAATTGAAAACCACTCTGTAGATAAGCGATGGCGAGCCTTGGCCCATTGGTGGCATTGAACTGGAGGATTACAGAGCATTTCTTGGTGGTTTTGATCGTGTTTTTATGAGTTCTTCCTTAAACTCACAGTGCGGAATCTTTTTTTTTAGCCTCGCGGGGGTGAGGCAAAAAAAGTTTCTATTGAAAATTTGAAATTGGATATTCGAGATTAGTTTCAAACTGCCGCGCTTCCCCCTAACCCCCTGAAGGGGCGACCTTGCGCTATCTCAAAACCCGAATTTCGAATTTCAAACCTCGAACCGCTAACTTCGATACACCTCCCTGCGGTCGGCACACATTCGATAAAAACTCAGTGCATCGCTCAGTCAGCTTGCATTTGAATCTTTAACTTGAAACAGCGCTACCTCTAATTTCAAATTTCAAATTTCCAATATCGAATCTGCAAATTTCAAATCACAAGTTATCTTTGTCCCTGCACTTATGTCAGAAGCAGTTTCCAAAAATAAAGTCGATATAAAACTCCCCATCATGGAGCATTTTTATACGATGCAGGGTGAGGGTCATTACGCGGGTTGTGCTGCTTATTTCATTCGGCTTGGAGGCTGTGATGTGGGTTGTTTCTGGTGTGATGTAAAGGAGAGTTGGCCCGTGGATGCGCACCCGAAATATTCAGTGGAGGAAATAGTAGGTTGGGTTACGGATGCTGAGGCTCAGTTGGTGGTAGTAACGGGTGGTGAACCGGCTATGCATCATTTAGAGGAGTTAACGGAGGCGTTGCAAAACTTAAACATCAGAACCCACATAGAAACCAGTGGAACTCATGAGTTAACAGGTGCTTGGGATTGGGTGACGTTTAGTCCTAAAAAATTCAAGAAGCCTGTAGATGGTTTTCATGAGTTGGCGGATGAACTCAAAGTAATAGTGCTAAACAAACACGATTTAAAGTGGGCACAAGAACATGCAGAAAAAGTAAAGCCTGAATGTATGCTCTTTCTGCAACCAGAATGGGATAACCGAGAAGAAACAGAAGCACTGATATTGAACTTCATAAGGTCTAATCCAAGGTGGAGAATGAGCGTTCAGCAGCATAAGTTTCTGGGAATACCTTAAGTATAAATAAGTCTTATATTTTCTATTTAGTATCTTTATAGCCTAGACATGCTGTATCAGCTCATATATCATAGTCAGGCTATTTCCTCCCTTCACTCTGATGATGTGAAGGATATCATGAATACAGCTCTAGAGTTTAACCAGAAAAATAATCTGACTGGAGTTCTTATCAAGTTCAAAGGTGAGTTTCTACAACTTATAGAAGGAGAACATGACGTAGTCAGAGACTTATATAATAGAATAGAGCAAGACCACAGGCATCATTCTGTTCAGCTACTCATGTTTCAGGCCACTGAAGAAAGGCTGTATGAGAACTGGTCTATGAAGTACT
>CAZTVP010000342.1:0-3644 GCA_964616995.1 uncultured Comamonadaceae bacterium | reverse complement strand
TTTTACATTCTCGTAAGTGTGCTTTGTAGTATTGTCTCTTCCTCTCCTAGCTGGAGAAAAAATCAAGACTGGTGGATTAGCACTGAACACATTAAAGAAGCTGAAAGGAGAAAGATTAGGTCTTCCATCCTCATCAATGGTGCTTGCAAATGCTATAGGTCTTGGTCCCACTGCTCCTAGAAGTGTATGGTGCATTTGACCTACTGATAAATCCGCTGGGTAAAGTGTTTTCATCATCCTTTGGCTTCTACTTCTTTTACCATATCCATCACTTGGTCTTGTAAAAAGGCCTTGTAAACTCTAATTCTTTCCAGTAACGTGGGGTCTGAAGAAGCTATAATTTGCGCAGCTAATATTCCTGCATTTTTAGCTCCATCTAAAGCTACTGTGGCCACAGGAACTCCTCCTGGCATCTGGAGAATAGAAAGTACACTGTCCCATCCATCTATACTATTACTAGATTTTACCGGAACACCTATGACTGGAAGTGGAGTAATACTAGCTACCATTCCAGGAAGGTGGGCTGCTCCGCCTGCTCCTGCTATGATTACTTTCATGCCATTGTCCACTGCTCCTTCTGCGTAATCCATCATTCGCTTAGGAGTTCTATGCGCTGAAACTACGGTCATTTCATAAGAAACGCCCAGCTCTTTTAACATATCTGCCGCTTTCTGCATTACGGGTAAGTCAGACTTACTACCCATTATAATTCCTACCTGTGCCATGGAGTTAATTTAGTAAGGACAAAATTATGATGAGAGCTATAAATTTCATGATGAAATCAGTAAAACATACCCACAATTACCGCAGTAAATAAACAGGCCAGAGTTCCACCAATTAATGCTCTAAAACCGAGGCTACTCAAGAGTCCTTTTTTACCTGGAACTAATGCTCCTATTCCTCCTATTTGAATTCCTATGGATGCAAAGTTGGCAAAGCCACAAAGAATATATGTAGCCATAACTACTGATTTTTCTTCATGGAAAAGTCCATCTGCCTTCATACCTCCGAGTGTGGTATAGGCTACAAATTCATTTAAGATGGTCTTTTCACCTAGCAACTGCCCTACGAGAAGCATATCTTCACTACAAACACCAATCATCCAAACCACTGGGGCTCCTATGTAACCTAGGAGCATATTGAACGAAAGACTATTATAAGGTGTGTGAGCTGCTATTACATCATTCAGAGCGGTTACATGCCCCACCTTCCCTAACAGAGCATTTCCAAAAGCCATAAGCGCTGTAAAGACAAGAAGCATGGCTCCCACATTTACAGCCAATCTCAACCCATCGGTAGTTCCATTTGAAATAGCTTCTAATGCATTGGTTCCAATTTTATCCCTCGAAATTTTTAATTCTTCATTGAACTTTTCGGTTTCAGGAAGAAGAATTTTGGCGGAAATAATGGCCGCTGGTGCAGACATGATAGAGGCTGCCAATAAATGCTTAGCAAACTTCACTGCCTCTTCTTCATTTCCTCCACCTAAAAATGAAATGTAGGCTGCCAAAACTCCACCTGCTATAGTAGCCATTCCACCAGTCATAAGGGAGAGCATTTCACTCTTAGTCATTTTATTTAGGTATGGCTTTACCAGCAGAGGTGCTTCTGTTTGACCTAAGAATATATTTCCTGCTGCTGCCAAACTTTCTGCTCCAGAGAGCTTCATGAGTCTTTTCATCACCCAAGCAAAAGCATACACTATTTTAGGCAGGATTCCCCAATAATAAAGCAAACTGCTTAAAGCTGAAAAGAAGATTACAGTAGGTAAAATGATAATAGCGAAGTTCATTAATGGAGACTCTACTTCTCCAGCTCCGAAACTTCCAAAGAGGAAATCCACTCCATCTTGAGTAAAGCCTATTACCTTAGTAAATGCTCTTCCTACCCATTCAAAAAGCTCTCCTACTGGGATATACTGATTCAGTGTATCGTTTAGAATCAATACCGCAAAAACCAACTGAAAAGCCAGTCCAATTCCAACTTGACGCCAATCAATATCTTTTTTCTTAGAACTGAATAAATACGCTACACCTATAAGGAAAGCCAGACCGATTATACCTCTGATTATGGACATGGTTATTTTCTAAACGGCATCCAATATAGGTATAAGCCTAAAGCTGAGGCTTATGTTGTGAATTAAAATCTGATTCTGTGGAAAAACAGCGGCTTAACTCTCCCCTGTTCGCTTGTTGATTTCGTCTCTCAGAACGGTAGCTTTCTCGTAGTCTTCATCTTCAAGCGCTTGCTGAAGTTGGGCTTCAAGTTCACTCATAGAAAGTGAGGTAGTAGATTCCGATTTAGCTGGTGTTTTCACCTCCTCAGTAACGTCACCTTCACTGTACACTCCATCTTCTCCATCACCATCTATTCCAGCTGAATCTAAAATGAAATCATAACAGTAAATCGGGCAGTTAAATCTAACGGCTACGGCTACTGCATCACTGGTACGCGCGTCTATTTCGGCTTTACGACCATCTTGCACCGCTATAATTTTAGCGAAGAAAATTCCCTCTATCAGATTGTAAATAATAATTTCCTCAACATCTATAGTAAAAGCAGTACTAAAACTCTTGAATAAGTCGTGTGTAAGCGGTCTGCTTGGAGTCATTTTCTCTAACTCTATAGCTATAGCTTGTGCTTCATGTCCTCCTATGACTATAGGTAGTTTTTTATTTCCGTTAGACTCCTTAAGTACTAAGGCGTAGGCTCCACTAGTAGAACCACTAGGAGCTATATCAGATATCTCTAACTCGATTTTTTCCATGCAGTAGAAAAAAATAGGGAGACGTAAGTAATTAGGTCTCCCTTTTTTTGCGTTGCAAAATTAATTATTTCCTTCGAGCAATTCTAATCCTACTCGGAGAGAATTGTAGTCTGTTTACTTAGAAGCATTGAACTCCTTCACTGCATTCACCAGCTTAGGAACTACCTCAAAAGCATCTCCTACTATACCATAGTCAGCAGCCTTAAAGAAAGGTGCTTCAGGGTCAGTGTTTATCACTACTATTTTCTTAGAACCATTTACTCCTGCTAAGTGCTGAATGGCTCCACTAATTCCTACAGCTATGTATAAATTAGGACGAATAGCTATCCCCGTTTGGCCTACGTGCTCGTGGTGAGGTCTCCAACCTATATCTGATACAGGTCTAGAGCATGCTGTAGTAGCACCTAATTCAGATGCTAATTCTTCTATCATACCCCAGTTCTCTGGCCCTTTTAATCCTCTACCTGCGCTCACTACTAACTCAGCTTCTGGAAGTGGAGCTACATCACCCGCTTCTTGAACATTAACTTCCTTAACAGTAACTGAAGAAGAACCTGCATCTCCAGACCAAGCTACTACCTCAGCACTCCCACCATGCTCGTGAAGTCCATGAGAATTAGGCAGAAGAGACAGTATTTTTTTATCAGAGCTGATGCTTACTTCCGCTATGGCCTTTCCTGAGAATACATTTTTCTTTACTGAAAAACCACCATCTGTATTAGGTAAACTAGTTACACCAGTAACTATTCCGCAGTCTAATTTAGCTGCCAGTCTAGGCATTACTTGCTTTCCGTCATTATCATGACTAGAAACTATAAGTGATGCTCCTTCTGAATTGACTACATCACTCACTAAATTGGTTACCTGTGCACCATCA
>CAZTVP010000341.1:651-3655 GCA_964616995.1 uncultured Comamonadaceae bacterium | reverse complement strand
ATTTTCAAGAACAGAATTACTACCAGAATTTCCTTTAGCCAAATGATTCAATTCAAATCCTTGGTCATTTGTGAACTCTCCACCTATATAGTATTCTCCAGCCAATGCGCCTATGCATCTTGCAGGTTCATCTAATACAGCCAATGGTGTAGACCAGTTAGAAGCTATAGAAAACTCTAAAAGATGATTCCCAAATGTAAATCCGATGTCCGTGGAAACTAAATCTCCAGCTAAAAGCAGTCTAGAATCATTATCATATTTGATATCATAAATGGTATTGTCTCCTGTCATTAAAGTTTGAAGCGTTCCGTTTAAATACCTTGACATCACCACGTTTTCAGAATCTCCTTCACTTCCTTCACCACCTATGTATAGCGATTCTCCTATGGATTCTATGGCATACACATGGTTACAGATTTCACCTTCTAACGAATTCCATGTATCATCCCAGTTGTTCTTAATTATTACATTCTCAGCATTTAAGGTTTCTCCGTTCACAATTACTTCGGTGAACTTTCCTCCATAAACCCTTCCTAATCCTGAGGCTTTTATAACGTCAACTTCTCCATTAAATGAACTGATAAAAGTCCATGTATTATCAGTAGTTAAGTGCCAAAGCTCAGACTCATTTTCAGCTATTTTTATAATTACTTCTGCTTGAATTGAGAATGCACCCACACTTAATACAGCTGTTGCTTCAACATTAGGTCTTTCAGGAATTGAAAAGTAATTCCATTCTTCACCGTCATATTGCGCTAAAGGATATTGAGCTCCATCATAGTTAAATGAACCTGCTATGAATGGATTGTAAGGTGATACAGATAAATCATTGATTTGTCCATTTACTCCTCCACCTAAACAAGTCAACTGCTCTCCATCCCAAGAACCTATGTTATTACATGGAAGTCCATCTAACTCATTGAACTCTCCTGCAAAAACTAGATTATCGTTATTAGTATCTGTCATCACAGTTACTGGCCCATTCGTTCCTCCGCCTACTGGAGACATCTGCTGAGCTGGTGGATAACCTGGCTGAATCCATTTCAACTCATCTACCTCGAACCCAAATTCCTCAGCCCAATCAGCAAGACCTTCCGTTTTTATGTCTCTGATGTAATCATAATTGTGTTCAGATGAAATGCGCTGAGCTAAATCTCCATGACCTGATTTTAAAATCAAATAACCAACTGCACAGTGCACTCCTCTATGGTCAATGAAATATGGTGTTCTCTCTGAATGGTAAATGTTCATAGGAAACACTTGCTCTTCCGCATAAGCAGAAAGTTCGTTCAATAGATTTCTTCTCTTACCCAGTTCAGTTGCTGTAAATCCATTAGGTTCGTTTTCATTTAAAAACTGAATGACCAACTCAAGATGTTTTTGGATTCTTTCTTCCTCTGAACCAAAATGTGCAAGTGAATTATAATCTGACTCATTTAAATGCTTCCATTCTGCATTTACTTCAGACATATGAGCGTATAAAGAAGACTCTTGAATTGGTTCTAAAGATGCGAAGCTAGAAATGGAGTTAACTATAAAGCAAAGAATAAGCAGAGAGATACTATAAAGTGTTTTCATAAATATGTTCGTTTTGTGGTTTAGTTTACTGATGCTAGATGGTCAGCTACCGTTGCATTCAGCACTAAAGTTATAATATTTCTATAAAGTAGCCTCTGAACTGATAAGAATTTACAATCTCATTATCAGCCTCTTACATCTCACCTCAAACTAACAAGCAGTATCAAGAATCAAAATACCACAAACATGGTATTGTCCATGGAGAAGTGCCCAGATACATTTGCACCGCTAATTAAGAATTAGTCTAAATAAAAACAAGAAACACTAAATAACCGATTTAAACCACTGTAATGAACAAAGCACTAAAATATGTACTAGTCCTAATGGCACTGACTACTCTAATGTTAGCAAGCTGTAAAAAAGAAGAAGGATGTACAGATGTACAAGCCACCAACTATAACGCAGATGCAGAAGAAGATGATGGCTCCTGTGAGTACGATGAAACTCCCGCTAATCTATGTAACGCAGAAGATTACTGTTTCTCTAGAGACGGAGAAATCACCGTAGCTTATGGTGGTCAAACTACCAGATTAAACCAACTAGCTGAAATGACTACTTACATGAAAACCGGTAATAACGGAGATGTAGTTTCAGCTGCACAATTGAGAGAAATGTTCTCAAATAACAATGGTACTGGAAGTGCTTATTTCTCAGATGAAGCTAATGACCCAGCTAAACAGCTTAGAAATAAAACATCATTTGCATTTCAGCAGCAGTATGAAGATTGGATGGATGATTTAGAAGCCGCTTCTATGAGTACTGTGCCAGGAGCTAATGGAACAGCAGGAGTAGTGGTGAGTACATCCAACCCTGATAAGCAATACTTATTTGACGAAAATGGTATAGAACACATCCAGCTCATAGAAAAAGGACTAATGGGAGACTGTTTCTACTATCAAGCCATGGAAGTTTACATTCTAGGAGTAGAAAATGGATTGTACTCAAATGAGCTGGTAGATGGTAAGCCCTATACTGAAAACGAACATAAATTCGATGAGGCGTTTGGTTACTTAGGAATTCCTATCGACTTCCATTCTAACACAGCTGATGCTAGATTCCATGGAACTTATTGTAACAGAAGAGACCCAGTACTCGGAACCAATGACATTTTTGAAGACTTCAAAGCGGTAAGACAAGCCATTACTGACCAAAACCAAGCTGAAGTAGAGGCACTTATGCCAAACATCAGACTGCAGTGGCACAGAATCATAGCTGGTACTGCTGTTCACTATTGTAATGCAGCCTTAGCCAATTTTGATGACCCAGCTTTAAAAATGCACGCACTTTCTGAGGCCTATGCTTTCATTAGCAACCTAGTTCACAGCAGAGACGAGTATAACATCACCCTAGCTCAAAGAGATGAGTGCTTAGCCCTACTCGGAACTAACTACTGGGAAACTACCGAAGATGATATCAATGCCGCTAA
>CAZTVP010000341.1:0-641 GCA_964616995.1 uncultured Comamonadaceae bacterium | reverse complement strand
GCCATTACACTCATAGAATCAGCAGACTTATAAGAACCATGAACAGATACTTAATAGGACTTTTATGCATCACAGCTCTACTTTGGAGCTGTGATGATAAAGATGATGACCCAGAGAATAATGCGCCATCTTCTACTCCCGATGCTGACCTAGTTGACATTCGGGATTTTTCGATTAAACCAACTTACTCGAATGTGTTGGCGGAGGTTACAGCGTTGCAAAACACAATGACTGATTTCTCACCAGACATATCAGCAGAAAACCTAGATGCAATTCAAGCGCAATTGAAAACAGCTTGGTTAGCTTGGCAAGCGGCTAGTCCATTCGAATTTGGCCCAGCTGATGATACAGTGCTTAGAACTAACGTGAATACCTTTCCTGTGGATAGTTTCAGTGTATTGCACCGCATAGAAAACCAAGACTTCACACTCATAGCCAATGACACAAAAGGATTCCCAGCCTTAGACTTACTGTTCAATGGCATAGGAAATTCAGATGAAGAAATTCTAGCGCTATATGCAGGTACTAACGGTAGTAATATTCTTTCCTACGCCAATGCTGTGATAGAAGACATCATAAATAGAATAAGTGCTGTTAAAGCCTTATGGGAAGGAGAATATGGAGAAATCTTCGTAACTAAC
>CAZTVP010000340.1:0-3667 GCA_964616995.1 uncultured Comamonadaceae bacterium | reverse complement strand
GTCTATCATCTCTACTGATGAGTCATTACATGCATCTTCTGATGATGGTACTCCATACTCCCCTATTGCATCACACTCGAAAGTAAGGTCTGCTGGGATAGTTAATATTGGTGCTGTTGTATCTACAATTGTAATTGTCTGTGTCTGCGGCTCACTAGTGTTTTCACATGCATCCACTGCTACAAATGTTCTCGTGATTGTTCTTACGCAATCGCCTTCGTCATCTGTCATCTCGATCATTACTACTTCTGAATCATTACATGCATCTTCAGATGTAGCCTCTCCGTACTCTCCGATAGCATCACACTCGAATGAAAGATCTGCTGGGATTGTTAAGATTGGTGCTGTTGTATCTACAATAGTAATTGTCTGTGTCTGCGGCTCACTTTCGTTTCCACAAATATCTGTAGCTACGAATGTTCTAGTAATCGTTCTTACACAATCTTCTTCATCGTCTGTCATAGTGATAGAAACACTCCACTCATTACAGTTATCTGTAGCTGTAGCTTCTCCAAATTCTCCGATAGCATCACACTCGAATGATAAATCGGCAGGAATCATTAATTCAGGCGCTGTTGTATCTAGAATTGTGATTGTTTGTGTTTGTGGTTCACTTGAGTTTCCACATGCATCTGTAGCTACGAATGTTCTTGTGATTGTTCTTACACAATCTTCTTCATCATCTGTCATAGTCATTGAGATTGACCACTCGTTACAGTTATCTGTAGCAGTAGCCTCTCCATACTCACCGATAGCATCACACTCATAAGAAAGATCTCCTGGGATCGTTAATTCTGGTGCAGTAGTGTCAAGTACAGTTATAATCTGAGTACAAGAAGATTCATTTTCACAGTAGTCTACAGCTGTCCAAGTTCTAGTGATGATTCTTTCACAATCATTTCCAGTTTCTGTTTCATTAAATGAAACAGATACTTCTAAACCACAGTTATCAGTAGCAGTTACAGAATTTTCATCAGCTGCTGGCACTTCTTGATCGCACTCGTAAGTAGCGTCCTCAGGACAATCAAGCTCTGGTGCTACTTCATCAGTAAGAGTTATGTACTGAGTAATTGTGGTTTCATTACCACACTCATCAGTAGCGACAATAGTTCTAATTACAACTCCTATACATCCTCCTGAGTTCATCTCATCTGTGTAAGTGATATTAACTTCTCCACAGTTATCTGTGGCTACAGGAACTGGAGTAGAGTCTATTTCTTCACAACTCACAGAAAAGTATGGCTCGAATTCCTCAAAAACTGGTCCTTCTGTATCTTGAACAGTAATAACCTGAGTAAATGATGATACATTCCCACAAGCATCTTCTGCTATCCAAGTTCTATTCAGAGTGTAATCATAGTCACATTCTCCATCCGTTCTAGTTTGAGAATAATCAATAGTAAACTCAGAACAGTCATCCTGACCCGTAACATTAGCTGGTTCTGGAACCTCATCACATTCTACAGTAATTTCTGCCTGAGGTAATCCAAGCAGTGTTACAGGTGTATTATCCGAAACTACAATTGTTTGCATTTTAACTGCGCTATTACCACATTCATCCGTAGCTCCCCATGTTCTTACTACGGTGAAATTGTTTGGACATGATCCCATCGTGATCTGCTCTACAGGCTCTGCATAAGTAATATCACCTTCACAGTTATCTACTGCCAAACAAGCTTCTAAAGGTATGGGCCAAGCAGTACAATCTAATTCCATATCTTCGGGAGTATCTATGAATGTTGGTGGTGTCGTATCTAAAACTGTAATTACTTGTGTTTCTACAGTAACGTTACCACAAGAATCCTCTGCTCTGAATAAGTATGTGATTTCTGTGTCATTAGCGCACTCATCTGTATCTGGAATAGACTCGCAGTTTTTATCTACATTAAAGTCTCCATTACCACTAACAGCTTCACCATCAACAGAACCAGTGTAAGTGAACCATCCTGAGAAACCTTCGTTTCCATTCTTATTGTTAGCTCCTATACCGCACTGGAATCCAAAGAAGTAACTTTCTGGTTGGTGATAAAGTGAAAGCATATCACCCTCAAATACACCATCACCTGTTAGAGTAGAAACTCCTCCTACTAGCTCATAGTAAGTCCAATCTTGGAAATGATCAGCCCCAAATCCTAAGTCATCTTTATACCATCTGCCTTGAGCAGACCAATCTGTCCAATCTACTCCGTTCTGAAACCAAACATCTACATGCCAGATCTCCTGATCATTGGCAGTGTTAACAGCAGTACCATATAGGTGAGCTGTGTTGTCTGAAAAGAAATCTAGGGTTCCTCCGTTGTTATCCCAAACATAGTCATCCGTAGATCCCTGGGTTAAAGTAGGTAACCAAAGAGACCAATCATCTCCTGGACCTATAGCATCAGTTAATTCACATGATTCTACAAGCTCGCCAGTAGAAGAAGAAAAATTAATTAAGGTCGGCTCATCACAACCTCCAGTTACAGTGGCACTGGGAGGAAGAACTTCTTCCAAACATTGCACTGAGTAATCATCTACTCCAGATATAATTATATCGGAGTCTTGTGCATTCACAGCGAAAGCCGTAATGCAACAACAGGCTAGAATAATAGCCCTCATTTTTAAAGTAAAGTTTATCATAACAGTTTAAATAATTTCAAATTAAAATGCAAAAATATAATATTCATCGAAAAAAAAGATTGATTTATCTAAAAACAACTCTCTTATGACGGGAGTTTAGAGATTAGTCACATTTTCCACGAGGAAGTTCTATTAATTGCATCGCAAAAATATAAAATGACACATTTAAAAGCAGGAGATCAAGCACCTAATTTCAGTGTAAAAAATGAGAAAGATGAAATAGTCACTCTTAATGATTACCAAGGAAAAAAAGTTGTAATATACTTCTATCCAAAAGACAACACACCTGGATGTACAGCACAAGCTTGTAATCTAAGAGATAATTATGGAGACCTACAAAACGCTGGATATGACATTATAGGTGTTAGTGCAGATTCTGTTAAAAAACATCAGAATTTTATAGACAAACAAAATTTACCTTTCACATTATTAGCCGATGAGGATAAGACGATGCTAAATGACTATGGCGTTTGGGGTCCAAAGAAATTCATGGGCAGAGAATATGAAGGTATACACAGAGTAACCTTCATTTTAAATGAAGATCATACCATAAAAGAAATCATAGAAAAAGTAAAGACTAAAGATCATACGGCTCAAATCTTAGGATAAACCACGAAAAATTTTACTACTCAAATAGATTACGTAGTAGATTATTTACCTTAGCCAAAAATTAAATAAAATGGCAGTAGAACTACAAAAAGAAAAGCTGAAAGCTCTTCAGCTTACACTAGATAAAATAGACAAGACCTATGGCAAAGGTACGGTAATGAAACTTGGTGATGAAGCTGTAGAGGAAACTGAATGTATTCCAACAGGTTCATTAACACTTGACTTAGCGCTAGGTATAGGCGGCTTTCCTAAAGGAAGAATTATAGAAATTTATGGCCCTGAATCTTCAGGAAAAACCACTTTAGCTACTCACGCTATAGCTGAAGCTCAGAAAGCGGGTGGAATAGCTGCCATCGTAGATGCCGAGCACGCATTCGATAAGTTTTATGCTGAAAAACTAGGAGTAGATACTGAAAACCTCTTGATTTCTCAACCAGAT
>CAZTVP010000339.1:0-3682 GCA_964616995.1 uncultured Comamonadaceae bacterium | reverse complement strand
TTGTACCATCTAAACTTATGATATCAATTCCTGGCCATGGAGTTACTTCGGCCTCTACATCTATAAATTGAGTTTCACATTGGTCACTTACTTCTACTGTAAAAACTTCTGTCTGATTAGGTGAAACAGTTATAGAACTGGTTCCTTCACCTTGATTAAACCAGAAATATGTGTATCCAGGTGAACCACCTTCTACATCCACTCCTATTTCTATTTCATCTCCAGGGCAGTCACTAGTAGCCACCAGTGGGGTAATCTCTAAATCTGGAAAATCAGTAACAGTAACAGTTACTGTTTCTGTTACAGAGATACCGCATATGTCCGTGGCTGTTAACTCATAAGTAGTAGTTTCTTCTGGAGTTACGGTGAGATTACCTTGGGTAGTAGGGTCGCCATCATCCCATTGGAAAGTGAATCCGCCATAACCTGTAACTTCTGGAACTATGGTTGCGGGCTCTCCTGGGCAAGCTAAGGTAAAATCTTCTACACTTAGAGTAGGGTCTATTCTATCAGCTATATATAAATTACTAATAACCGTATCTATTGTTCCGCAGCCATTCTCATAAATATATCTTATGGCTATTTCTTCAAAACCTTCGTCTATTCCATCATCTATAGATTCTATAGAAATGAATCCTTCATTTACTCCTTCAGGAAGAATTATGCTGTCTGGAATTTCTACATAATCAACTCCATTTTCAGCTATACCTAAAATATCGAATCGAATGGTATCTTCTTCTAATGCATTAGGCCTAAAGAAAGAGAACTGTGCATTATTACACCCTTCCACTACTACAGAATCACCTGCAAAAACTAGATTTCCTGCTACGGCAGCAGTACCTGCTATATTCACCTGATTAGATTCAAATGATCCAGCTTGAAGAAAAACAGCTGAATCAAAAACTGTATCTGGAAATCCACCACCACCATCTCCAATAGCCATTTTAATATGATATAAACCTCCACATTCTACTGCAGCTTTGGCAGTTAGAATTACAGTAAAACCATCGTACTCTATAACACTCGATACAGGTGTTTGGGTACTATTATCTACGTAGTAGATATTAAAGTCTTGCCAGTCTGGAGATATGTCATCACAATTCACTTGTTGACCATTATTACCTACTACTCCTGGGTTCACAGAATTAATAGTTACAGGAACTGGAGGGTCTGTATCAGGAATTACGGCTAAATTCACTGCATTATCTTCGAATATTCCGCCACCATCTATGCCAGGTCCACTTAAAAAGAAACCAAATGCATCGTTCACCGTTCCACATACGTATTCAGGATATTCTTCTGAAGCAAATACGAAGTTGAATTGAATACTATCACCTGTAGCTTCAAAATCAAACTCTAAAATGGCTGCGTCTGAAATAGTAAGATTGGAAATGGTTTCCAGATCAGGGTCACTAGCCGTAGTATTCCCACCTCCTAAAGAAGAGCCACTTCCGGCATTTCCACCTGGACCTGGTGCGTTTTCATCTCCAAAAGGGTCTGGAGAGGAGGCTAAATTTACATTTCCAGATCCGAGTATAACACCTTCAGAAATAGCCATGTTAGAACCATTAGAGAAAAATGAACCTATTTGATTTAAATCACCACTAAAAGTGATGTTCTGAGCGGTAACTCCACTTCCTATGAGGATATTATTTACCGCATCTTCTGGTGTGACAGCGTTATCTATGATAATCTGACTGGATAAAGTGAGACTAAAAAGAATGCTCACTACAAGGGATATATTTTTAACCATGATTTTTCAGTGTACCTAATTGACCCGAAATCTAAACAATTAGTTGCCTAGTGGAAACTGATTATGAAGGAGATAATCGAAATCCTATGTGGACAAGTATAATTAACATTCTTACACGCGTTTTTTTGTAAGACTGCTACTTACAAAACTATATTTGACGTTATGCAAGAACTCATAAGAGTAGAGAACTTAAAGAAGATTTACAGAATTGGAACTCAGACAGTAAAAGCGCTGAACGGATTTTCAATGTCTGTTTCTGAAAATGAGTACTTAGCACTAATGGGTCCTTCAGGTTCTGGGAAATCTACCCTGATGAACATTCTTGGATGTTTAGATAGCCCAACATCGGGTAAATTCTTTTTAAATGGACCAGATGTGAGTTCCCTCGAAGACAATGAACTAGCGGAGATTCGGAATAAAGAAATAGGCTTCATCTTTCAAACATTTAACCTTTTACCAAGATACACAGCATTAGAAAATGTAACACTTCCACTTATCTACAATGGGACTGCTAAAGCCAAGAGAATAGAGAGAGGCCAAGAAGTGCTCGAGCAAGTAGGTTTAGGAGACCGTATGGACCATAAACCAAATGAGCTTAGTGGTGGACAGAGACAAAGAGTAGCAGTGGCTAGAGCATTAGTGAATAAGCCTTCCATTATTCTGGCAGATGAGCCCACAGGTAATTTAGATACTAAAACTTCTTATGAGATTATGGACTTATTCCAAGAGATTCATGATGCGGGAAACACGATTATTCTAGTTACTCATGAGGAAGATATAGCCAAATACGCGCATAGAATAGTCCGCCTCAGAGATGGCGTGCTAGAGTCTGACGAGCAGAATAAATGACGTTTCTGAACGGATTTGAGGTGAGGTTTTTATTTCTTTGCACCGCTAAATAGACTGCTTAAAAAATGATAGGATATAAGAAGAGAATTAATGAGTATGTGACTGATACTCATATAGGGTCTGAGATAGAAATTTATGGATGGGTTAGAACCTTTAGAAATAATCAGTTTCTAAGTGTAAATGACGGTTCTACCATAAAAAACTTGCAAGTGGTGGTGGATCAGGAAAAGTTCTCAGCTGATTTGTTAAAGAAGCTAAGCACTGGAGCTGCCATTAGAGCTAGAGGAGAGTTAAAAGCTTCTCAGGGAAGAGGTCAAGTAACTGAGTTAATAGCTGAAGAATTAGAAGTACTTGGAGAGGCCAATGCGGAGAAATTTCCTATCCAAATGAAGCGTCATACCATGGAGTTTCTTCGTGAGAAAGCGCATCTGAGATTCAGAACAAACACATTCGCGGCAGTATTTAGAATTAGGCACGCCATGGCTTATGCCATTCATAAATACTTCCATGATAATGGTTTCTATTATCTTCATTCACCTATTATCACGGGTTCTGATGCAGAGGGTGCGGGAGAGATGTTTAAGGTGACCAATATGAATTTATCCGATATTCCTAAGAGTGATGATGGGAATATAGATTACAGTGAAGACTTCTTCGGAAAGGAAACTAACCTTACCGTTTCAGGTCAGTTGGAAGCAGAATTAGGCGCTATGGCGCTTGGAAAAGTGTACACCTTTGGGCCTACCTTTAGAGCGGAAAATTCCAATACTTCTAGGCATCTAGCAGAGTTTTGGATGATAGAGCCAGAAGTGGCTTTCGCGGATTTGGAAGATAATATGGACTTGGCTGAGGACTTTTTAAAGTACTGCATAAAGTTCGCCCTGGAGCGGTGCAAAGATGACCTCGAATTCCTTAAGCAAAAAGAGCTAAATGATGAAAAATCGAAGCCACAAGCTGAGCGAAATGAGATGGATTTAATCTCGAGGTTAGAGTTTGTTACTTCAAACGAATTCGAGAGAATTAGCTACACAGAGGCCATAGATATCTTGAGAAATTCTAAGCCGTTCAAGAAAAAGAAAT
>CAZTVP010000338.1:0-3704 GCA_964616995.1 uncultured Comamonadaceae bacterium | reverse complement strand
CTTGGCTATCCATTCTTTATGTCTAACGCTGTGGTCATAAATTTTAAAAAGAAGATAGTCTATATGTACAACTTAGATTCAAGTGCCAAATGAAAAAAATCTGGATTTACATAATGATATGCACTGTAGTCATACTTTCAAGTTTGAGACTTGATGGTCAGATAGAGTATGAATTTTCTAAAGGGCAGTTAGGGGCGTCAGTAGAAGATGACCTTAATCCAGAGGTGACTGATAGTCTATTGGTAGAGTTAGGAACTTCACTTGAAGCGCTTGATAGTTTATCAAAACTTGATTCCAAACCAATTACTGAATTAGGTTGGATATACAAAGGCTTAACTGAGGGGAAACATAAATTTCAAAAGGCTCTTCAAGATTTAAAACATGAGGAAAATATAAAGGAACTTATAGTCGCCAATGACAAATTAAATCATGAAACAGCCTATTTCTTGGACGTTCCCTACGGAATGAATAGACTTAAGAATAACTATAGCTATGATGAAGAATCAAATAAAGTTGAGTTTGTTTTAGAAGGATATAAAAATTCTAATCAGGTTATTATTTCGGGTACATTCAATAACTGGAGCACTTATGAAACTCCTATGCAGTTTAAGGATGGTGCTTGGAGGGTTTCTTTAAAACTTCTGCCTGGAAAGCACTTGTATAAATTTATAGTGGATGGTGAGTGGATACTTGATTCAAATAACTTCATAACGGAACACGATGGTTACGGAAATCAGAATAACGTGTACTATGCTTATAATCATGAGTTTAATTTAAAGGGTTATGAGAAGGAAAAGAAAGTTTTTGTAGTGGGTAGTTTTAATGGTTGGTACGAAAAAGGACTTCAAATGAAATGGAATGGTTCTCAGTGGTACTTGCCAATATATTTGAGAGAAGGGGCTCATACATATAAGTTCAAAGTTGGAAGAAAATGGATTACTGATCCAGAAAATCCAAATACTCAACCCAATGGAATGGGGGAGTTTAATTCATTTTTATTAACTGGTAATAAAGTAACTTTAAACGTAGAAGCTTTCTCAGATGCTCAATCTGTATTTATAGCGGGTGATTTTAACGGATGGAACCCTGATGAGCTGGAGATGAGCAGAACAAAAGAAGGCTGGACGCTTGAATATGCACTTCAACCTGGGAATTATGAGTACAAATTAATAGTGGACGGAAACTGGAAAATAGACCCTACGAATAATTATACTAGAGGAAACGATGAGTTCAAGAATTCAGTGATGTCCATTAATCCGAATTATACTTTTAAACTGAATGGTTCTTTAGATGCTAAAGAAGTGCTACTGACTGGTAATTTCATAAACTGGAATGAAGAAGGATACAGAATGAAAAAGACCGAGAACGGATGGGAATTCCCTCTACATCTTAGAAAAGGAAAAGTTCTTTATAAGTTTATAGTTGACGGAGAATGGATAGAGGATAAGTCCAACCCACTGTGGGAGCTTAATGAAGTGGATTCTAGAAACTCAGTTCTTTGGCTGAATTAGTTCAATTTGTATAGTTTACCAACAAACCTTTTCGAAAAACTGAGTCTAATATCACTCCTCAGTTTAATTTTTCATTCTGGTATTATCTGAATTCCATTCGTCAACGTGGACAACTGCCATGGTGACCGCTTATGCTATTTCAGAAAAAAGTTAGTTTTGACGTCATAAACCTAAAAAATAGAATGCCATGTCAAATGGATTATTAAAAGGAAAAAAAGGAATCATATTCGGTGCGCTGAATGACATGTCTATAGCATGGAAAGTAGCCGAAAGAGCCTATGAAGAAGGAGCAGAGTTTACTTTAACTAATGCGCCTATAGCCATGAGAATGGGCGAAATCAACAACCTAGCAGAGAAGTGTGGAGGAGCTGAGGTAATTCCAGCAGATGCCACGAATGTAGAGGATTTGACCAATTTGTTCGAGAAATCTATGAACAAGTTAGGAGGGAAGGTTGACTTCGTGCTGCACTCTATAGGAATGTCTCCGAACGTGCGTAAAAAGAAGCATTACACTGACTTAAATTACGACTGGTACCATAAGACTATGGATGTGAGTGCCATGAGTTTACACAAGACGCTAAGCACAGCCCTGAAAATGGATGCTATAAATGACTGGGGTTCTGTAGTGGCATTAACATACATAGCTGCGCAAAGAATTTTTCCAGACTATAATGATATGGCTGATGCTAAGTCACTACTGGAATCTATTACAAGGAGTTTTGGTTATCACTATGGTGAGCAGAAGAAAGTGAGAATAAACACTATTTCTCAATCTCCTACAGTTACTACAGCAGGAAGCGGTGTAAAAGGATTTGATGAGTTTATTTCTTTTTCAGAGCAGATGAGCCCATTAGGAAATGCAGGTGCACTGGACTGTGCTAACTACTGCATTTCTATGTTTAGCGATTTAACTAAGTATGTAACTATGCAGAACTTATTTCATGATGGTGGGTTTAGTAATACAGGAGTAACTCAGTCTGTGATAAGTAAGTTCGGAGAGTAACTTTCGATTTTAGAGGATATTAAAAAACCCAGACTGGTTAAGTCTGGGTTTTTTTATTAGAAATTAATTTAACTATCAATCGTTTAAAGCAGTTATGTTAGTTCTCGGGGTTATTAAGCTCTAAATATTTTTTTTGGATGCTACTTTTTAGCCTTTGGTTGATTCCCAGATTTACCAATGACAAGCCATAAGGCTCTGTTTTAATGTGAAGGGAAGGTGAGTTCTTCTGTTTTTCTATTTCAACTCTTATTTTTCCACCTCTGTAAATTAATCCTGGCGGATTAGAGGCTTCTATGATTCCATCTTTTTCATCAAAGTATTCTACTGTAAGCTGTAGCTCTTGGATAGCTTTTAGAGCCATAAGCACGGCTCTATAGCTTGGAGTATGAACACTTTTTTCGGTTAACATAGATTGTTTGAGTAGTTGTAAATATATGTTCTTTTTTTAGATGATGGATTCTTCTGTGATGAAATTAAGATACTTCAAAGGATCATCTAACCACTAATTGAAACCGGAAAAGATAAATAGAGAATAAGATAGATAGTTACTCCTTAAGAAATCTAAATTGGAGTTCAGAATCTAGTACTAAAATGTAAGACCCGATAGCTAAATCTTTTATATCAATTCCTTCTTCATTTTTAATAATTCCCTTGAGAACAATGATGCCTAAAGAATTCAAGATTTTAAACTCCTTTCCAGTTGAGTTTTGAATGACTAATAGATTAGAAGTAGGGTTTGGAAAGACTACAAGAGTCTTATCATAGTGAATTCTCTCATCATTCACAGATAGTGTGTTTTTTAGAATAGACAGTTTATCAAAAGCCACTTGTTCTTCCTCAGTGAGATTTCCCATTCCATTTAAAAGGCTCTGCTGCTCAAATGGGTCATTCCATAAGTCATAAAACCGAGCGGGAATAGAGTCCCAAATGGCATATTTGTATCTCTCATCTCTAGCTGCCCAGCCAAAACCTTTGCCTGAATTATAAGCATCCACATAGCCACAGTCTCTTTGGCCTTCAGCATCTACGCTTAAAAGGTTATGAATACTATAACTATCCTCATATAATGGTGATTCAGCTCCGTGTAATTCTAGTATGGTTGAGTATAGATCTGTAGAAACTACAAGAGCTCCCTCTCGTTCATTTTGTCGTGTAACTTGATTTCCTGAAATAATCAGAGGAACATGAAT
>CAZTVP010000337.1:0-3704 GCA_964616995.1 uncultured Comamonadaceae bacterium | reverse complement strand
AAAACAAGTGACGTCAGTATCACCTTCTACCGAAAAACACAACTGATCTACTGGGCATGTTCCGTCAATAGCTACGGTCAAGTTAATCACTGGAGTTATGGTTCCATCACCATTACTATCCTCGCAGTTTCCTTGAGCGATAGTCAAAGAACTCGGTAGACATAAATCTCCAGAACAGCCATTATTAGGAGGAAGACCTCCAGAACACACCTGATAAGGGTCAAGAGAAGGAGCTCCTACTATATCTCCACAATCATAACCCCAATCTTCACAGTTAAAATCAACTGGTAGATTAGTGTTGGTGTCCCAAACGAAATCTCCTGTATCGGCAAAATTGTCATCTAACCAAGTTAATACTCCAATAGTATGCTCATTACCTAAACAATCACAAATGGTTTGATTATAGGTACATGAGCCGTCATCTGTATTTGCATTTGGGTTATAGTTTGTAGCGAATTCATTTGTACAGCCTGCTATGGTTCCATCACAGTTTCCGTTTGTAAATGAAAATCCAGACCATTCAGATCCATCACTTAGTATCACTGTGAATTCATAAAATGTTTCCGCAGCTAACGCATTAAATGTAATTCCATTTCCATCCACAAGATTTAATTCTGTCAAATCTGCGGTGCAACCAAGGTCTATTCCTTCTTCTTGAAGACAAATGGATTGTACATAACAGCCACCGGTTATTTCGAAGAAAAGAGATAGTTCTGGATTTCCATTAGGACATCCTTCTTGTTGAAAGGTTACATCATTGAGAATACATAGGCCTGATTCAGCTTGAACATAATTATAAGCAAGGGTAAAGGTTATACTTAGAAGTATAGAAAGAATAAAGTTTTTCATGAGGTTTTATAATTACCTCAAAGATAACAGAAGCGTTTGTTTTTGTGATAGTTTAAATGGAAATCTTCAGAGAAAAAACATTGGAATATAGTGCGTCTGAAACATTCCCTATGTCAGTGAGGGCGTAGTCTAAACTGATTTTATTCAGTTTAAGCCCAAGTCCAAAGTTTGGCTGTAATGTCCATGTTTCTACTTCCGTAAAAGTGTCACTGGCACCTTCTTCTGTAGCTGGGATGTTATTTATAGTTCTGCGCTGCTGGATGTTACCTATTCCTCCTCTTAGAAATAACTTGTTTTTATACCCTAGATCAAAGCCAAACGTAGGGTCCAAGCTAAATAAATCAGAATTTACAAGTGTGTTCCTTCTACCATCTGTAGTTACATTCAGATTTATCTCAGTAATAAGATTTACTTTCTCAGAAATTTGAGTAGTTCTGTTAGCGGCTAGTATTATTCTAGGTAAAGTGATTTCTGTAGATCTACCTGGGATGTCATTTCCAGTTAGTAGGAAAATCTCTTCTACTTCTTCTCCTAGTTCAGTGTTCCAAGAGTTAACTGTAGTGGTGATGTCTCTTCCAACTACCGAGAATCTGTACTTCTTAAAATCATAATTCAGAGAAGCGTCTAGGCCAAAACCGAATGCGTTAGAAAAATCACCGATTCTTCTGTAAATCACCTTGGCATTAGCTCCTGCCGATAACCCCGGTACTTTAAGCTTTCTGGCATAACTAAATATGAACCCGTAATCTGCTGCTGAGAAAGTAGTGACCCTATCATAATCTAGATTACCATCTGCATCTATCAGCTGTGTGGTATTAGGAATGTCATCTACTCCGAATCGAATAACAGAGAATCCCATAGCTGATTTTTCATCTATTGGCTTAGCTAGTCCTATGTAATCATATTTGGCTATTCCTGCGAAATACTCTGAGTGCATTACTGCACCCTGAAACTTATCTTCTATACCTAACAAACCAGCTGGATTCCAATATCCTGAATATACGTCATCACTAGCAGCAGCATAAGAATTAGACATACCTAAAGCTCGTGCACCAACTCCTATGTTCAAAAACTCGTTACTATACTTGGGAGTAGTGTCATCTGTAGAGCCCAGAGTGTTTGAATTTTGGGCACCTAAAGCAGATGAGATTGTTATAAGAAGCGTTGCAAAAAGAAATCGCATAAATTGATTACTCATATTAGTTGTGAGATAATAACTCGAATGGAGGTTTAAATATTTTGCACCGCATAAATTAAACATGACTTAGTTAGAAATGCTTTTTAGTTCTGCCTGTTTTAATGAGGTTCTAGCTAGCCATCTAGGAAGTACAGCTGCGCCTATAAACAAGTATGGGAAGTAGGTCATAAATCTCCAGATGATAGCTACTAATGCTACATACTGGGCGCTTATGACGAGGTCTTCAAAAAAACCCGCTAGTGCTATTTCTGCTATACCTGCAGAACCTGGAGTTACACCTACCAATAAATAAACCCACATGATAAGCTGCCTTCCGTATACGAAAAGTTGATCTATGGATCCCATAAAGGCCATTATTACGAAGTTAAGCGTAAAAAATCGTGCTGTCCAGCTGAAGAATGTAGATCCAAATGCTTTTAACCAGAAACTAAAAGACTTGTTCTTTAACTCTTCTGAACTAATGATAACATCATTTCCAAGCTGTACTACATGTCTAATCCATCGTCTGAGGATTTTTATAGAGAATATTCTAATGAGAATCTTCTTAAAGCCCTGTGGAAAGAGGAATAATGACAGAGTAATAATAACAGTGAGCAGACAAAGGAAGCCGTACCCCAGCCAGAAAACTCCTTTTACCCAGAATCCTTGTATTCCGAAAATACTCTCTGGAAAGAGCTGGACATTCCCTGCTATTAAGAATACTATTGGAACCATAATGATGTAAAAAAGCTCATCCATTAATGCCGTTACGAACATGGTAGAGGTACTCTTACCTAGTGAAAGCCCTTCTCTGTTCATGATGAAAATGGCCACCCCACTTCCACCTACTACGCTAGGAGTGAGGGCGGAAGAAAATTCCCATAGCATTATGACCTGAAAGGCCTCCTTCCAATTAAAGAATTTATCTGTTAAAACTCTTATTCTGTACATGTAGCCTAAGTCCCTAATAGCTACAGTACAAAGTGCTAGAAACAAAAAGAAAAAGACTGTAGAATTCCAGTCTATTTCTGAGATCATGTACTGAACAGTTTTGAATACATAGTCTCCGTTTTCTGAAGGAATAAACTCTTCAGGTAATGTAGCATCTACTACACCATTGTTATTAGAATCTGTCCATGAATATTCACCCTCTCCTTCATTGACTTTAAAATATCTTTCCTCACCAAGGCTACTGATCAAGAGATAGGAAGCCGCTGATAGTCCTAAGACTAAAGGCAGGATCATTTTTCTCCAAGAGAGGGATTTTTTTATGTCTGATACTCCGCGTTCCACAGTCGTGCGAATATACGATTTAGAGGAGATAACAGAGTTTTAGAATCTTACTCCAGTACTAGTGGTATAAAGGCTTCTTCTATTTCCAGTACAACTTGATCGGTAGGGTTAATGAAATTAAAAAGTGTGGCGTGAAAGCTAACTCTGGCTCGGAAAGCTTCTCTTCCTAAAGGATCATTTTCATAAGGTTCTAATTCATGAATTTGGAAAAAGTCTATTTCCTCATTACCCACAGAAAAATAGAGGTCACCTTCATCTGATTGGTAAAGAATAGAAACACTTGAAGACTGCACTTCTGCTGGAATAGAGGCTTCTTCTACACTAAAGTCGTATTCACAGATTTCGTCATTTACTGAATTGTAGGCGTAGAACACTGGGAAGAAAA
>CAZTVP010000336.1:0-3707 GCA_964616995.1 uncultured Comamonadaceae bacterium | reverse complement strand
ACGTTTGACTGCTAAAGCCCATAAATTAGGTTTAGCCTCAGAAGAACGCTATCAACTCTCCGAAGAAAAAAGAGCTCGCACCGATAAGATAATTAAGTTCCTAAGAACTGAAAGTGTAGCTCCTGAACAAATAAACCCTGTACTTGAAGAACTGAACACTCCCGGAATAAAACAGAAGGTTAAAATGAATTCTGTACTCACTAGACCGCAGGTGAAAATTGACCATCTCATTCAATCGGTTCCTACGCTTGAATCTCACATAGCCGATGTTTCTAACCGAGAAATTATCGAACAAGCAGAGATTCAAATCAAATACGAAGGTTACATTTCCAAAGAAGAAGAAATGGCTAAAAAACTAACTCGCTTAGAAGATGTACGCATTCCTTCAGATATAGATTTTTCTAAACTAGGTGGACTAAGTGCTGAAGCAGTAGGTAAACTCACAGATATCCAACCAAGCAATATCGGACAAGCGTCTCGTATCTCCGGAGTAAGTCCAAATGATGTTTCTATACTACTTGTTTATCTCGGAAGGTAAGTTTAGTAGGTGTTTTAGGGCTTTAATAACTTTAGTGTTCCACGTGGAACACCCTTCCCTTCTCCCTTCGGCTATCGCTCAGGGAACAGCCCTGACACAAATTTAATTAAGAGCCGCTGACTTCGATACATTTTCCTTCGATCGACACGCAGTCGGATACAGTTTGTGTGCTAAATAATAGATTCGCTACATTCATACTGAAAACTGAAAACACGAAATGAGTTGGCTAGTTGATCATTCTATGTTAACCACGTGCCACCTTAGCTTTAGCGGTGGAGCTAACTTCGGCTGACTGGTAAGATGACAAGTGAAGGCTGTGGCTGTGGTACACACTATAGACTTTTAAACTTTCAACTCAGAACAAAGAACCTCAAACATCGAACTTCAAATATCCAACACATAAACCGAAACCAAATTCTTCAATAAACGCCTAAATTTTCAATCATTGCTGCTTAAGATAATAAGTACGTCAAGATTTTCCTAAAAGTCCAATTTTACCGTGTTTCTGAAAGCCGTTTTTTCGTGATAAATTCTATTTTCACCATTATATGCTGATTACCTTTACAGCGCAAAAAATTAAAAACATGTCAACACTTACTTCTACAGTAAATATCTCTGAAGTGCTAAGTCAACTCGGAGTTAAACAACATAATGCAGGAACCTCTACAGGAAATCATTCTGCTGATAGTTCAGACAAAATAGAATCTTATTCTCCAGTAGATGGTGAACTCATAGGAACTGTTTCTGTAACTTCTGCTGAGCAGTATGAAGAAACTATTAAAACGGCTCAAGCTGCTTTCTTAACTTGGAGACAAATGCCTGCTCCGCAAAGAGGAGAAATCGTAAGACAGTTTGGAGATAAACTCAGAGAATACAAAGAACCATTAGGAAAACTGGTTTCTTACGAAATGGGGAAAAGTCTTCAAGAAGGATATGGTGAGGTTCAAGAGATGATAGACATCTGTGATTTCGCTACGGGGTTAAGCCGCCAGCTTCATGGATTAACTATGCACTCAGAAAGACCACTTCACAGAATGTATGAGCAGTGGCATCCATTAGGAATTACAGGAATTATTTCTGCCTTTAACTTCCCAGTAGCCGTATGGTCATGGAATACGGCTTTAGCTTGGATTTGTGGAAATGTATGTGTTTGGAAACCAAGTGAAAAAGCCCCTATTTGTGGTGTAGCTTGCCAAAATATTATGGCTGAAGTACTGAAAGACAATGATTTACCTGAAGGAATCAGCTGTTTAGTAAATGGAGATTACAAGGTAGGTGAAATGCTAACTACTGATAACAGAGTTCCTCTTATATCTGCTACCGGTTCTACTCGCATGGGAAGAATAGTAGGAGCTAAAGTGGCTGAGAGATTCGGAAAGTCTATTCTGGAACTTGGTGGAAATAATGCCATTATAGTTACTCCAGATGCTGACATGAAAATGACAGTTATAGGTTCAGTATTCGGAGCTGTGGGTACTTGCGGGCAGCGTTGTACCTCTACTAGAAGATTAATCATCCATGATTCTAAATACAATGAAGTGAAAGAACAGTTAGCCCAAGCGTACGGACAGCTTTCTATCGGTAATCCATTAGACCAGTCTAATCATGTAGGGCCGCTTATAGATAAAGATGCAGTTAACATGTACTTAAACGCCATAGAATCGGCTAAAGCTCAAGGAGGAAATGTCCTAGTAGAAGGTGGAGTTCTAGAAGGTGAAGGCTATGAAAGTGGGTGTTATGTAAAGCCATGCATCATAGAAGCTAATAATGACATGGACATTGTTCAGTCAGAGACCTTCGCTCCTATTCTTTACATCATGAAATACTCTGATTTAGAGGATGCTATAGCTATGCAAAACAATGTAGCACAAGGTCTTTCTTCAGCTATCATGACTACGAACTTAAGAGAAGCAGAAAAGTTCCTCAGCTATGCCGGTAGCGACTGTGGAATAGCCAATGTAAACATAGGTACTAGTGGAGCAGAAATAGGTGGAGCATTCGGTGGAGAAAAAGAAACTGGAGGCGGAAGAGAAAGTGGTTCTGATGCTTGGAAAGGGTATATGAGAAGACAAACCAATACCATCAACTACAGCACAGAATTACCATTAGCTCAGGGTATAAAATTTGACCTATAATATTGATTTTTAGATTTTTATATATAATCTGCGGTGCAATGTTACTCACACATTGCACCGCTAATCATTCTCCGAAACAAGAAGTATCCGAGAATCCTAGAACGGGATACTTTGAAATCACTTTTGACTTAGGAGAAGTTCAATGCCCAACACGATGGGAGATAAAAGAAGATAGATTATGTATTCTAAACGCGGATGAACGCATAGTTGTCTCCGATTATAAGGTCACAGATTCTCTGTCATCTTTCATGTTGCCAGTATTCAACACTACAGTTGAATTCAGTTTTAACGAAGACCATTCCTTAGCTGGAGTCTTTAAAAATCAATACCGCAAGGGAGATTATAAAGTTCCTTTTACCGGTAAAAGAATATCAGCCCCTAAGTCAGAAGTACTTCAGAAAGAGCTCATTTACGATGTTACTGAAAGTCCTCAGGATGAGAAGCCCTCTAAATCCATTGGCATCTTTAACTTCTATGAAGAGAATATTACTGGAACCTTCCTCACTGAAACCGGAGATTACCGCTTCTTAGAAGGAAAAAAACTTGATGATAATTCTTTTTATCTAAGTTGTTTTGACGGTTCTCATCTCTTCTACTTTTCTGCTAACATGGAAGGAGATTCCATCAGTGGAAAATTCTATTCAGGTAACCACTGGAATACCATGTGGGAAGGAGTTATAGATGAAAAAGCTGCCCTTACTGACCCTAATACTCTCACCTATCTCAAAGACAATCATACTTCAGTAGATTTTCACGGATTAGATATGAATGGAGATTCTATCTACTTTAATTCTGTTGATTTTCATGATGTTACTATGATCCAAATTTTAGGAACGTGGTGTCCAAACTGTATGGATGAAACCAACTATTACAGTGAGCTAGATAAGAAATATGGAGAACAAGTAGATATTTTAGGATTGGCTTTTGAACGTCCAGGAGCAGATTCAGACCGTTTACAAATCATAAAGGATTATCAGAAAGACTTAGACATCTCCTACCCTATTTACCTTAGTGGAGACGCTAAAAAATCATTA
>CAZTVP010000335.1:0-3719 GCA_964616995.1 uncultured Comamonadaceae bacterium | reverse complement strand
CGGATTGGGAGCAACCAGTTTGTGTGGTCCAGTAAACTGAGGGTTTTCTACATTCATGTCTATGTCCATCTCACAGGTCATTTCCTGCTGCCAGCGCATAGCCTGACTGAATGCTGAAATAGCAAAGAAAGTAAGAAGTAAAAGTATAATTGGTTTTTTCATGTGCTTGATTAAAATTGTTAGTGGATTGACTTGCATATTAATCCAGATAAACTCCTTCAGGTTTAGAGAAATCTACCGAAACGTGCTCTTTTAGGTTTGTACTTAAAGTAAGTCCTACTATATCTGCTCTAACAGGAAATTTTCTGTGGTATCTATCTACTAGCACCACAGTTTTCATGCTTTTTAATGGATAATCCAGCAGAAATTTCACTACGTGAATCAGTGTTCTTCCAGAGTTTAATACATCATCTACCACCAGAACAGCTTTGTTAGTTAAATCGGAAGTGTTTCCACTAAACTTCATGGGTTCCGTGGTGGGTTTATCCTTGTGCAGGCTAATGCTGTAAAGAGTGATGTCTATGTCCGAAATTTCTTCTAGAATTTTTTTCAGACGTTTGGCCATTATGAGGCCACAGTCCTTAATCCCGACTATAACGAGTTCTTTCTCTTTATAGTGGTTCTCATAAATCTCATGTGCTATACGCTGCACTTTCTGCTTTATCTGCTTCTGGTTGAGTATGAGTACTTTTTCTTCAGACATGTGTTATTTCTTTCTGCATCGGAAGTAGAGTTCTTTTCCTGCTCTAGGAGCTATGGAGAAGCTACACCGTTCCATTTTTTCAATCTCAAAAGTAGGGCTAAATAAATTCACATACTCTTCCTCAGAACCACCGAAGGGAGGGCCTGAGTCCAAAGGGAAATCAAACAACACTCCAGTGAGCACACCACCTGACTTTAAGAGCTGATTCATCTGCTTTACATAGTCTTTTCTTAGTTCAGGGTTTAGAGCACAAAAGAAAGTTTGCTCTAGAATTATGTCATAAGCTCCCTGATGCTTAAAAAAGTCACCGTGTACGATTTGCGCAGCTGGAAAATAAGGAACTCTGGCTTTTAAATTATCCAAGGGCGATTTAGCTAAATCCAGCACCGTGAGTTTCTTAAAGCCTTTACCCCAAGCCCATTCTGCCTCGTAAGCGTTTCCTGCTCCTGGAAGTAGAATGTTTACCTCTTTAGATTTCTCTAATGAAAGAATATGTGCCAAAGGGCCAGCATAGCCAATATCCCAACCTGTTCGGTTCTCTTCATACCTCCCTTGCCAGTATCCTTCGTCTAACTTCATGCTTTTTCGAATAAGCCTATGGTTTCTATGTGTCCCGTATGTGGAAATTGGTCAACCATACTGAATTTCTTTAGCTGATAACCTGCGCTATGAAGTGTGTCTGTATCTCTGGCCTGAGTAGCAGGATTACAACTAACATAAACTATACGCCTGGCGTTAAGTGCTATTACTTTTTGAAGCGTTTTAGGTGCTATTCCAGCTCTTGGTGGGTCTAATACTATAGTGCTGATTTTCTCTTTATATTCCGGGTGTTTGAAGAGAAATTTGCCTACATCAGCAGCATAGAATTTAGCGTTTTTGATGTTGTTTCTCTTGGCGTTAGCCTTGGCGTCTTCAATAGCGCTCTCCACTATATCTACACCCACTATTTCCTTTTCTGTTCCTTGGGCTAAGAGCTGAGTAATAGTTCCCGTCCCACAAAACATATCCATAATAGCTCCAGTTTCAGTCGTTTCAGTAGCATATTCTAAGACTTTAGTGTAAAGTCTTTCAGCACACTTAGGATTGGTCTGGAAAAAACTCTGAATGCTTATTTCAAATTTAAGTCCGTTGATTTCCTCTACCAGTTTATAGTCGCCAAATAAGATGTTGGTATTTCCTCCATAAGGTTCTACACGGTCTCCAGTATGGTCGTTAATAGTGTGAATTAGTCCTCCCAGTCTTTCGCCTAAGAGTTTTTTCATGAGTTCTATATACGCCTTGAGGTCGAATTTCTCAAGGTAATGAGAGGTGGTCACTAGGTTGATAAGTAGCTTATCCGAATAGAAGCTTTTTCGAACTTGCAAAAACCTAAAAAAGCCTTCTTGTTTAGGTGGATGCCAAGCAGGTAGTCCTGTTTCTTCTAGCCATAACCGTAGTTCTCTCAGACTATTTTCGAATTGCTCATCGAAAAGACCGCTGTCCTTATCTAGGTTTTCTACTATCCACCATGTACCTCTTTTTTTAAACCCAAGGCCGAAATCATCTACTTCCTCTCCAGTTTCTAGGTCATGTCTGATGACCGAGAAGCTGTACTCCATTTTATTTCTGTAGTGAAAATCTAAAGGAGAAGAAATGAACTCATCCATTAACTGCGCAATGTTTTCCACCTTACCAATCTTCCTAAACAAATCGAAAGTAGTCTCCTTCTTCAGTGTTTCTTGGTCTGTAATAGGGAGTGTTATGTAAGGCGCCCCGGGAATCGGCTGGAAATCAACTTCCACTTCCTTTTCAGAACGTTTGAGGACTTCCACCAACTTACATTCAGCATGGGATTTTTTGCACTTGGCCACACGAGCTTTTACCACTTGACCGGGAAGTGTATTCTGTACGAATACTACGAAAGGCCCTTTTTCAGTTTCTACTCTTCCCAGTCCTTTTCCACCGAATGCCAAGTCAGTAATTTCTATCTCTAGAAGCTGTCCTCTTTTAAATAATCTTTGGTTTCTTCTTCCCAAACTGTTTGGTTTTTTACGCGGTGCAAAGCTAATAGATTTCGGGGCATTTTGATTTGTAAAAAGCTCAATGCCGCGTTGGAAAAATCTCTTGAAAACTCAGTGAAAAAGTATGAATGAAAAACGATACCCATTGCACCGCAGAAGATTACTTTTACCAGTATAATGGAAGTGCTTATGAAAGACACAGCAGCCCTCTATGATGAAGTGATAGCGCTAAGATGCAGACCTATTTTCACTAAGAAAACTAAGGATTATGGAACCGCTTGGAGAATTCTCCGAGTTTCTTCTCTTACAGACCAGATTTTTATCAAGGCCAATAGAATCAGAACCCTTCAAGAAACTGGTGAAAATAAAGTAGGCGAAGGAATAGAGGATGAGTTCATAGGCATTATCAATTATTGCATAATGGCGCTCGTTCAGATAGAAATGAAAGACGAAGAAGAGCTGGAGATAGGAGAGGAGAAGGCCACCGAACTGTTCGATAAGTATGCAGAAGAAGCCAAGCAACTGATGCTGAAAAAGAATCATGACTACGGTGAAGCTTGGAAAGATATGCGCGTGAGTTCACTAACGGATTTAATTCTGATGAAGATTCTCAGAGTGAAGCAAATAGAAGATAATCAGGGAGCTACGCTGATTTCTGAAGGAATAGATGCCAATTATTATGACATGCTGAACTATGCGGTTTTCTCCATGATACACCTAATGAATGAAGGGAGTTAAAGTCCTGTTAAATGTAAAACCTACAGAAAACCTTACTCGTAATTTTGAATAAAAACACTAACCATGAATAATTTAGGTAAAGCTCTAGTTTATGCTTCTCGTTCTATAGTCGGCTCAATTTTTATAGTGAGTGGACTGATTAAGATGAACGATTCTTTTGGATTCAGCTACAAGCTTGAAGAGTATTTCAGCGAGAAAGCACTGATCTTTCCAGATTTGATTCCTTACAGTTTAGGTTTAGCGGTGTTTATATGTATAGCAGAGGTGCTGTTAGGAGT
>CAZTVP010000334.1:0-3719 GCA_964616995.1 uncultured Comamonadaceae bacterium | reverse complement strand
ATTTATGGGTTATCTGAACCAATGGATGCAGTTTGGTAAAGAGAAGTTCCTAGCTGAAGCCAAAGCGGCTGGAATTTCAGGAGTGATAATTCCAGATTTACCGTTGGATGTCTACGAGAAAGAGTATCAAGAATTAGTGGAGATGTATGATATGGGAATGACCTTCTTAATCACTCCTAACACTACAGAGGAGCGCATTCAGAAGGCTGCTGAGTTAAGTACTGGATTTTTATATGTGGTTTCTCAGAGCAGCATCACAGGAGCTAAGTCTGGAATCTCAGAAGAACAGTTGGCTTATTTTGAGAGGATTAAAAATTTAAAAGTTGACACGCCTAAACTCATAGGATTCGGAATTAGTTCCGCTGAAACATTCAGTCAAGCCTGTCAGTATGCCGATGGAGCCATTATAGGAAGCGCATTTATTAGAGCGTTGCAACGCGAAAATTTAGAACCAAGCATAAAAGAATTCATAGAAAAAATAATATAGGAGCGGGCGAATCGCTATTCGCCCTAATAGGGGAGAGCGAATGGCGATTCATCCCAATGGGTACGGGCGAATTACAATTCGCCCCAAACAGAAATCGCAATTCGCCCCAAACAAAAAATAAAACCAATGATTATCCAATTAGAAAACCAAATAGATTCTGCTCAAACGCAAGCTATCATAGAACAAGTAAAAGCACATAATTACAGTCCAAATCAGGTAAACACTCAGAAAGGAAATTACCTGGTGTGCATAGGTAAAGCGGAACTAGACCCTAGAATGATAGGGAATCTGCCGGGAGTAGCGGACATTCACCGTGTGAGTGATGCCTATAAATTGGTGTCAGCCAAGTGGAAAGTGGGTCATTCTGAAATAGACTTAGGAGATGATGTGAAAATAGGAAATGGTCATTTCCAAATTATGGCTGGCCCGTGTTCTATAGAAAGTGAAGAGCAGATAGAATGTACTGTTCAGCATTTGGTAGAAAACAACATCAAGATTATGCGTGGTGGAGTTTTCAAACCGAGAAGTTCACCATACAGTTTTCAGGGATTGGGAATAGAGGGATTGAAGGTGTTTTATAAGCATTGCAAAGCAAATGGCGTTAAGATAGTAACCGAAGTAATGGAAGTGCAGCAGATAGAAAAGATGTATGATTACATAGACATCTATCAAGTGGGCGCCAGAAACAGCCAAAATTTCAATCTACTAAATGAACTGGGAAAAGTAGATAAAACCGTGATGCTCAAGCGTGGAATTTCTGGAACTATAGATGAACAACTGCACTCGGCAGAATACATTTTCTCCAGCGGAAACGAACGCATCATGCTATGTGAAAGAGGAATTCGCTCCTATGAAAAAGCCTACAGAAACACCATGGATATCAATGCTATAGCCATGCTAAAAGATAGAACACATTTACCAGTAGTGGCAGACCCTTCTCATGGAATAGGCGTACGGAAATTTGTAGCACCTGTGGCACTGGCAAGTATTATGGCTGGGGCAGATGCAGTAATTATGGAGGTGCATGAAACTCCACAAAAAGCTTTTAGTGATGGTCAGCAAACTTTAAGTCATAGACAAGCTCAGAAAACTTATCAGAACATACGGAGTACTCGGGAGCATTTTGTGGGGTTGTAGGAATTTAGTTTCTCCTACTCTGCCGCTTCACCATAGCTTTTAAATCTGCAGCAGATTCATCATAGCTTTCCATATCTAGAAAGTCTCCCTTTCCTAGCTTGGCTAGTTCGGCCATCTTCTCTTTGGTGTATTTGGTGCCTTTTATTCCCAATACGGATAATAGAATTTTTCTTCGGCTGTTTTTTATGACCATTTTATTGATAGCCTCATTTTCTGACACTTTAAACACACCATCCGTGGCTATGTAAACTCTATTATTTCCGCCTGATATAAAGGAGGACTTAGCTGTTTGGTAGGCTTGTTTAAGACCTTTAGCACCATTAGTAGAACCTGATGGTGATAACGCTCTGATTTCAGAAATGATTTCTTCTTTTTCACTTCCGCTTGTGGGCTGCAGTAAAACGTTTGCATCTCTCGCATAAGATATTAAGCTGATTTTATCCTGCGGTCTAACCATCTCGGTCAGTTCTATCATGGCAGCTTTTAAGATATCCATTCTCCCATTTTGATTCATAGAACCTGATACATCTACTAAAAAAACAATGTTATTAGGAGCATATAGCCGCTCATCAAAATCAGCCAGTGGCTCTTCGGTCTTCGGTACTTCTTCCACTGTCTCTTCTATCTCAGGCTCAACCTTAATCGGCTCTTCTTCTACCAGTATTTCCTCTTGAGCATATGCCATTTCCACTTCAGGTTCTTCTAGTGGATTTAGCTCAAAAACAAACCGATGTTTCTTCGCATTCACATAGCTGTACAAGTCCTTATCCTCATATCCGTCTGCCTCTACTAGAAAATAAAAATACCGAATAGGAATCTGTGCCGAATGTTCACCTTTCTTATCTGTGTAATAATGTGCTTGAGTTATTCCTCTGTCTATAAGTCGAATAGAAGCATCTTTAATAGGTTCTCCAGAAAGGCTATCGAGAACTAAAAAATCGGTAATGAACTTTTTCTCCTGTCCAGGTGGGCGCTGCGCAAAACTGGGGCATGAAGGATTAGCATAGGGGTCTATGTACTTCACGTTACCTTTAATTTTCAGGATAGTAGGCTTGTCCATGGTACTGAACCAAAGAGTAATAATTTCCTGATAAATGCCTTCTCTCATAGGATTGAACTTCCATCTCAGAAAAATGGTGTCTCCAGCAAAGGCCTGTTTTGCGCTCACATGAGCACTTAATTCTCTAGGTACTTCATGAGTTAGTAGAAACATCTTTTCGCTAGACTCATTCACGAAGAATACTTCTCTTTCCAGCGGAGTGTCTGCTGTTATTTCTCCATAATCTATCTTCAGCTCTGAAGCCTTTACTTGAGCATTCGCTACAGAAGTGAAGAGGCTAAAGCTAAATATGAAGAAGAGTAATCTCATGGTTTCTAAAACGATTGAGTGTGGTGGGTTGTTATGCATTGCACCGCAGAACTTTTTTCTACTGAACCATATACTGTGCCAGATGATTAGCGATTTTACGGTCATTAGCCAGCCTAGGAACTTTATTCTGCCCACCGAGCTTCCCTTGACTCTTCATGTAGTTCTCAAATGCATTAGCCTTTAGTGGTGTTATCTGAAGCTCACGTAACACCTTTCCTTTTATGAGG
The DNA here is from genome assembly GCA_964616995.1 of uncultured Comamonadaceae bacterium. Classification (GTDB taxonomy): domain Bacteria; phylum Bacteroidota; class Bacteroidia; order Flavobacteriales_D; family Sanyastnellaceae; genus ASP10-05a. The sequence continues at coordinate 499 of CAZTVP010000334.1, read as the reverse complement.
TCTGCATAGTAAATATTTTGGCTGGTCATACTAGTTTCAAGCGTAGCTATAAACGCGTCTAAATCTGCAGGTCTCTTATCGAATTCTACCAGCCACTCATGGTATGGTAACCCCTCATCAGGATTCACCTGAGGAGCCACGTGAAATTCTCTTATACTGACCTGATGCTTTTTACAAGCTCCGGTCATGGCTTGTTCTACTTCTTTTCCTATCACATGCTCGCCAAAAGCCGAGGTAAAGTGCTTGATTCTACCAGTCACCTTTATACGAGGAGGATTTAGGCTAGTGAACTCTACAGTGTCACCTATACTATATGCCCAAAGTCCAGCATTGGAAGAAATTAGCAGGGCGTAATTTACTCCTGTTTTCACCTGTCCTATGTGCAGCCTCTCCCGATTTTCATCATAAAACTGGTCGGCTGGAATAAACTCGAAAAACATACCTGCATTTATATTCAGCAGCATTCCCTCTGCTTGCTGTGAGTCCTGAAAAGCCATAA
>CAZTVP010000333.1:0-3743 GCA_964616995.1 uncultured Comamonadaceae bacterium | reverse complement strand
ACCTTTTGACCTGATCCATTTCCTTCAGGCTTTCATCCAGTTCGGCTAAAAACTGCTCTTGGTCTAGTGCTTTATCTCCTTTATTCATCTGAAGCGTATCCGCAGCCGCGAATATCTCAGGAGCAGCTTTAGCTCTCACCTCAGCTTTTCTGTATTCATTCTTACACATATTATTAGCCACACTAAAAAGCCAGGTTTTAAATGGCCTGCTAGAATCATACTGCTCAGGTTTGTTCACTATCTTCATGAATAAATCCTGCGTAAAATCTTCTGATTTTTCTCTGTCTTTCCAGAGCATCTTATAGAAGAAATTCATGGTCATACCTGAGTAGCGGTCATAAATGCAGCTAAAAGCTTGCGAATCTCCCGATGTCACTTTTTCCATGAGCTCCTCATCAGAATAGCCTTTATATACAGAGGTATAACTCATTATTTCAGTGCAGGAAATTTGGCTATTAACTTGGTTTTGTATTCTATGACTTGTGCTAGTGTTCCAGCTTCATTCGGGTCATTAACCAGTAAACTCTCTAATACAGAAAGGATGAGAATATAATTCTTAGAAATCTCATGACTACTCACTAGTTCCACCTTTGAGAAACGTTTCCATGCAGCTAAGCACAGTTCCTTTTGCACCGCCTTTTCTTTAGCTTGAGTATGAAATAATAAGCCAACTGGTGTGATGTTAGAGCTCATTCCTCTCAAACATTTAGTTGGAAGTGTAGGAGAATAGTAAATCGGTTGTTGACTGGCATTCACCACTTGATTCATCCATTCGTAAGGGTCTCCATTGAAAGCGGGAGAGGATACGCCTAATTTTCCAGCTATAATAGTTCTGAACGAGTTGTCCATAATCCACTCGGCATTGATGACAGAAAGGTTTTCCTTCTTCTCGGCTTTGAGTAGTGTGAGTAGCGGGTAAGTATCTTCCCAGCCATTGGTAAAAAGGAAGGCTTGGTTTTCCTTTATGCTGCGCAATACATTTTTATTGTACTCCAAAACCTCCGTCTGAATAAATCCAGAATTTCGGATTTTCGAGCTGTATTCTTCGGCTAGTGCTGTCTTTCCTAGTACATGGGCCGTAGCTAAAAAGTCTGAATACAGTTCCGTTTTGTTCAGTGTAAGAAGTTCAGCTTTTTTTAGATTGTCAAGAGCATCTTGAGAAAAACTGCTTTGCTTGTACTTTAAATAATATCCTGCAAATGACTCGGGGTGGTTTTCTAAAACAGGAGCACTCATTTCCTGTAGATTAGTAACTGAGCGCTGGTCAAGAGTTTTATAGCCCTTCTTAAAGTCTTTAGTTCGCTCCAGCTCGTAATCTAGAATAATAGCTTCTGAATCTATAGCCTCTTCTTCGGCTTCCTCAGCTTCTACAGAGCTTACCACAGGGCTTTGAGCATAAATCTGCTTACCTATCAGGAGCAAACTAATCAGAAAAAATATACGTGTGATTTTCTTCATGGTGCACTTAAGTACACGTAAAGGTAAAAAGGGTTCATGAAGAATGCGGAAAGTTTGATGGAATCTGCTGAAAAGTGAGATTTACGAAGTCGGTTCTAGTTCTTGAGCTACTTCATTTTCTATTTCCTTTATCCATCCAGCGTAATACGATTCTTCGATTTTTCGAACATAAGCTGCCTTCTCCTGCCAGTTCTCAAAGTACTGAGCCATCTGTTTGTTCATCTCTTCTAAATGACCTTCTTCTTCAGCTATAATCAGACGCACATTTATATTGCTTCCCGCGTCATTTAATACTTCGGCATAAGCAGGGTAGAGGTCGTCCGCTCTTTCCTCTATGGCATACGTAGTCAGTAAATAAGCACCATATCTGATTTTACTTTCGGGCAAGTTACATTCTTCCTTCAAGTACCGGCTCACTTCTAAATCTAACTTGTCCAAATACTGATAACTCACCAGTGGAGCCATTATGTTTTTAAATCTGTAATTCTCCAGCTCCGTATCTACCAGTTTCTTAATTTGAGTTTTTAGGAAATAAGCGTGTCTGGCCTCTTCATGTGCATGCTTTAAAACAGAAACTGAAACATCGGTCTTATGCTCACAAGCTGAAATCTTTCTACTACCTGCGTTTTCCATCATAGATAGCGTGTTTAGCCACTTTGCATGCGTCTCATTATTAGAAACTATATATGTCAGAATCTCCTTTAAAGTCATATTACAAATCTATAATTCAGTCTAAAAAACAGCGTGAAGTTTTAGCCATTTCTTTAATAGCGGTGCAAAGAGTTTTCAACTCCGTTTCCTCTATGATGTATGGAGGCATGATGTAAGCTAAATTTCTAAAAGGTCGTATCCAAACTCCAAGTTCTACAAAGAGCTTTTGAGCTTCAGCTACATCTATTTGCTGTTCAAATTCAACCACGCCCACAGCACCTAAAATTCGAATGTCTTTCGCTTCTGGGATGTTGGTCAGGAATTGCTTAAGCCAATTTTCTATTTGAGCTACTTTGGTTAAGTAGTCGGTTTTCTCCAGCAGATTTATACTGGCTAATGAAACTGCACATGCTAGTGGGTTGGCCATAAATGTAGGTCCATGCATAAATACATTTGGTGGGTGATTAGAAATAGTATCGGCTATTTCCCGAGTGCTCAGCGTAGCCGCGAATGTCATAAAACCACCAGAAAGCGCTTTTCCTAAGCACATAATATCAGGTGTTACGTCTGCATGTGAAACCCCGAATTTCTTTCCTGTTCTTCCAAAACCTGTGGCTATTTCATCAGCTATGAAAAGGACATGATATTTTTCACAAAGCTGCTTGATTTCTTTCAAGTAAGTCGGGTTATACATTCTCATACCACCAGCACCTTGAACCACAGGTTCTATGATGAACGCAGCTAGTTCTGAATGATGTTTTTCAAACAAGAGTTCGAATTCTTGAATGACATGCTCTTCTAAAGCTGAATCATAACCTAAAGGAATAGCAGGGCCAAAGATGTGCTTCGGAATAAAATCTGAGAAAAGACTGTGCATTCCTGAAATAGGGTCGCAGACACTCATGGCCGCAGTGGTATCACCATGATAACCAAATCTAGCAGTAAGGAATTTTGACTTGTTTGGTTTGTCTTGAACTGCCCAGTATTGTACCGCCATTTTCATGGCTACTTCTACCGCTACAGAACCGCTGTCGGAGTAGAAAACGGTATCCAAACCTTCAGGTGTGATTTCTAGCAACTTTTCCGTAAGCTTTACAGCGGGTTCATGGATAAAACCACCAAACATGATATGGCTTGTTTTTTCTATCTGAGCTTGAGCTGCAGCGTTTAATGCAGGATGATTGTAACCATACACACAAGCCCACCAGCTACTCATACCGTCTATAAGTCGAGTTCCATTTTTTAGAGTAATATGAATTCCATCTGCTCGCTCTACTTCATAAACAGGAAGTGGGTCAGTTAATCCCGTGTAAGGATGCCATATATGATTTTTGTCTATGTCCACTTTTCCCGTAATGCTTGAGCGTATTTACTTATGATTTCAGATGTTAGAAGCTCTTCTTTATTCACTTCCAGAAGAACAGGAACATCTGTAAACGATTGAATGATATCAAAAGTGCTTTGAACTTTTTCTCCATTGAAGATGATTCCAATGGTATTTAGGCCTGCTTGCTCTAACGCTTTTAGGCTTAGCAATGTGTGGTTTATGCTACCTAAATAGTAGGACGATACTAGAATGACTTCCAGCTGATGTTTCACTAAAAAATCCAAGTAGAGCTCATTTTCATTCAGCG
>CAZTVP010000332.1:0-3754 GCA_964616995.1 uncultured Comamonadaceae bacterium | reverse complement strand
AGGGCACTGTCACCCTGTTATTTCTGAGGTGATTTCCAGTCAAGCCCGTAAGTTGAATACAAATACTCGATATCTCTTTGACCAGTACAATTCCTATTCTCAGAAATTACTTTCTAAATTTCCCGATGAGCTTGATAAACTTCTGTTAGTGAACTCAGGAAGTGCAGCTGGAGATTTAGCCATACGTATGGCCAAAACCATCACTGGGAGAAAAACTATGGCTGTTTTAGACCATGGCTACCACGGAAATACCATGCTCACTATAGACTCTAGCGCATATAAATTTGACGGAAAAGGAGGTGCTGGTCTACCAGAGGGCGTAATCAAACTTCCTCTGCCTAAATCTTACCTTGGTTCTCAGCCTTCAGGCGAAGTATATGCTCAAGAAGCGATCACCATTCTAGAAAAGCAAATAGAAGCAGGTAATAAGCCAGCTTCATTAATAGCAGAACCTATCTCTGGATGTGGAGGTCAAGTACCTCTGGCAGAAAACTATCTAAAAGTGCTTCAGCCATTTTTAAAGGAGAATGACATTCTACTGATTATAGACGAAGTTCAAACAGGTTTTGGACGGCTAGGTAGTCACTTTTGGGGTTTTGAGTTGCACGGTATCATTCCAGAGATAGTAGTTCTAGGAAAACCTATGGGAAACGGTCATCCAATAGGAGGAGTAGTTACTAGAACCGACATCTCAGAACGATTTGATACAGGAATGGAGTTCTTTAGTTCCTTTGGTGGAAATCCAGTTTCATGTGCTGTAGGGGAAGCGGTATTAGATATAATTGAGACCGATAATCTTCAACTAAACGCATTAGAAGTAGGAACATATTGGAAAGAGCAACTGACTAAGCTTAAGACGAAATACTCCTGCATAGGAGATGTTAGAGGACATGGAATTTTCTTAGGAATAGAATTCATCCAATCTGACTCCTCTCCTGCCACTGAACTGGCTCATTTCATAAAGAATAAAATGAAAGAGAACTTCATTCTCACCAGCACTGACGGGCCTTTTAATAATGTACTTAAGATGAAGGCTCCTCTGTGTTTTTCTAAGCAGAATGTAGATGAGTTTATGTTGGTTTTTGAGCGGGTGATGGAAGACTGTAAAGAGGTCTGAGGTGGAATCGTGGCTATCTAGACATCTTTAATTTTCTCTTTATAACCAAGCCTTTTTTGACCGAATTCTTTGGTTAGATGCTGAGCGTCAAGTTGCAATCCCGAAAGCTTTCGAGATGATCTAGTTCAGCCACCAGTTACAAACTGGCGGCAACGGGGGGGTCAATATATTAAAGCAAAAAGTCAAGAACATCTTTAAATCTGTATCGGTATTCATTTGGTATAATAAAACCCTGAAAATGAACAGTTAAATTAAAAAACCTTCTCTGATTAAGTTACTTCTTATTCATTACTTTCAATATTGGCGGTGTGTAAAATGCACTATTGTTTGATTTTAAACATGATGTAACTGTAAAATCATGCAACAGTAGTCGAATTTCGCCTAGCAAGTACATTTTAATCATATTGTCCGTACCGTTCAAGACTTTTTCATTGTAATCTGAATCATTCAAATAAGAAAGAGTATTTAGCTCTAAAGGGATTTTATTCTGATTGTTAATCTCCTTTACCAAGTCTTTTAACTCTTTTCTCTCCACTAAGAGATTAGTCTCTTCTTGTTGCATGATTTTATTGGCATAGGTAAATAGTTGGTTATTGAATTGATTAATCTGAATTAAAGATTCTTTACCAATAGTACATTCTTCTATCATTTGAAAAAGCTCGCTTATTTCCATCATACAAAATGAGACATTATTCTCAAGCAACTCATCATTCACATGATTAACTCGAGTGCATCCCAATAAAACAGTAATAGCTACACCTATTACATATAATACTTTCATTGTTTTAATCATTTTCTGGCTCAAGATTTACGGGTCCAACAAAATTGGGGTCTCTAGGCCCCATTAATTTGGCGCTTCAATTATTTGATGGACCAGCCAAATTCCTACTTTAATTATCCTTGGCAGGGGTCGTTCCAAATTGTTGATTATGAACACCAGAACAATACTTATTATTTTCTGGAGCAAAGAATTCATCTAAAGTATTTCCATCAGATGAGTAATCTAAAACTCGTTCCCGCTAGCGCGGACTTGAAGTCCGTGCTTCCAACCTCCAATTTAACCACTTTACGCATTTGACACTCCACTATAACTCAATTTTAATTCATTCTGTATCAAGCTTCAATTTTCACCATTATAGTCCACAGTGTACAGTGCATATATTCTTCAGGTATAATTACAATATAATGCTCAATGAATGAAACGGCTCCGTTTGAAGACACACGGACTTCAAGTCCGCGCTAGCTACATATAAATCCGCACTAGCTATTCTAAAAGGTATTCACCATTGCACCGCATAAACACAAAAAAAACTCACCTTCTAAAACTTCATTAAACAAAAAATCGGGAGCTGTTGGGCTCCCGATTTAATATATACTATTTGGTTAAGGTGACTAATTACTTAGTCTGTCCTATTAGGATTTTATGGTGGTGTACTTCATCACCTACTACTAGGCTCAAGATGTACACTCCAGACTCCCAATCAGACGAGTTGATTCCGAATTCATATAATCTGTGTCCGTCAGCCATTCCTTTGTAAACAGGAGTTACTGCCTGACCTACTGAGTTAAAGATGCAAGCATCTACTTCCTTATCTGTAGGTACACTGAAGTTAATCATGAACTCATCAGAAGCAGGGTTCGGGAATGTATTGATCTCTACAAAGTCAGGAGTCTCTACCTCTACAGTAATTATCTGAACTCCTTCAACTTCATTTCCACACTCATCTTCTGCTGTCCATGTTCTAGTGATAGTGTATGGACAGAACTCGTTAGACTGAACTTCGGTAAATGTAATTTCTACATCGGCATCACAGTTATCAGTAGCTGTTACAGCATCTACATCTGCAGGCTCTATTTCAGTTCCACACTCTACAGTGAAGCTTTCTGGTACATCGAATAATACTGGGTCTATATCATCTACCTGACGGATGAACTGTACTGCCGAAGTTTGATTTCCACACTCATCAGTAGCTGTCCATGTTCTCTGAATAACTCCGAAGCATCCACCTGAGAAGTTGATATCTTCAAATGTTACTTCTACATCAGCGTCACAGTTGTCAGTAGCTGTAAGCATATAAGAGTCTATGTCTTCACAGTTCACATCTACTTCTAACTCGAAATCTTCGAATTCTGGGAAGATTTCATCTATAACTGTTATTACCTGAGATGTAGAAGCTTCGTTTCCACACTCATCTACTGCAGTCCATGTTCTAGTGATAGTGTATGGACATCCATCTGAGTAAACCTCAGTGAAAGTGATTTCTACATCATCATCACAGTTATCAGTAGCAGTTATAATTACTGGCTCAGGAATAGCTTGACACTCTACTGTTTCATCAGCAGGAGTTTCGTCTATTACAGGAGCTGTAGTATCTACTACCGTAAGTACTTGAACTGCCATAGTAGTGTTTCCACAGATATCTGTAGCTGTCCATGTTCTAGTGATTTCTAACTCACATCCTACAGGAACTATATCCTCCGCAAATTCTACTACTACATTCATATCACAGTTATCTTCTGTAGTCACATCTGCTGGCTCAGGGATAGCATCACATTCTACAGTAGCATCTGCAGGTACTCCGAATAACTCAGGTGCTGTAGTATCTACTATAGTGATAGTCTGAACATCAGAAGTAG
>CAZTVP010000331.1:0-3775 GCA_964616995.1 uncultured Comamonadaceae bacterium | reverse complement strand
AAAGAGTCCTAAAAGACTTAACCTCCTTAGAAGGTCTTTACCTAAAACAGTTCTACACGTTCGGAAATCCTCAGAGGGTGAAAGGGCTTAAAGACCAAGAATGGCTTAGGAATTTCAGAGCTAATCCAGACAGAAGAGTAGTTACTGTGGCCTATTATTCTCTTGTAAACATGACGGAATACCAGTTGATTCCTTCCTACTTTGCTGAAAAGGCAGAATGGGTGAATATTACTGAGATTCCAGAATTGGCCTTTGACCATAATGAAATTGTAGATAAAGCCATACTTGCACTTAGAAACGGATTAGAAAAGGAACAGATTGGGTTTGAACTACTTCCAGAAAAGTTCACACTCACGCAGTTACAGAATCTCTATGAAATAATCTTAAACAAGAAATTTGATAAGAGAAACTTTAGAAAGAACATTAAGAAAATGGAACACGTAATTCCGTTAAATGAGAAACAAGAAGGAGTACTACACAAGCCAGCGCAGTTATTTAAGTTTGATAAAGACAGCTAAAATTCTAGTCTTAGTCACACTACCCTATTTAATACATTCCCAAACTAACCCTGACTACGGAAGCGCTTTTCTGCAGGATGAAGTAGCTTCTATACGCATAGAACTCGAACCCGAATCTTTAGAACACATCTTAAATCAAGAAAACTGGGGTCAAGAAGAAGTTCCCGCTACCTTTATTTATGAGTCTAGTGAACTTACTGATACACTTTATAATATAGGTTTTAGACTAAGAGGAAACACCAGTTTACAAGCAGGCAAAAAATCATTCAAGGTTTCATTCAATTCTTTTCAGTCTGGAAAGAGATGGCAAGGATTAAAAAAACTCAATCTGAATGGTGAGCACAATGATGTTTCCATCATGCGTTCTAAAATATGCTGGGAATCTCTACGAGAGTTTGACCTTCCAGCTTCTAGAACCAGTTATGTAGATCTATATGTTAATGATGAATACAGAGGAGTATATCTAAATGTGGAACATATAGATGATCTATTTATTGAAAGTCGGTTCTCTCATGGTAATGGAAACTTATATAAATGCACCTACCCTGCTGATTTAAAAGATTTAGGAAATTCTGTTTCCAATTATCAAATAAATGCCTACGAGTTAAAAACGAATGAATGGGAAACTTCCACTCATCAAGATTTAAGAGATCTGATCCACTTTCTAGATGAAGAAAGTACGGCTAGTCAGCGGTGCAATTTATTCAAAGAACTCAACATTCATGGTTACATCAAATCACTTGCTGCAGAGATCATTCTAGGTCACTGGGATGGTCATGCGTTTAATAAAAACAATTTTTACCTCTATCATAACAAAGCTCAGCAGCGTTGGGAGTGGATTCATTATGATATGGATAACACTATGGGAATAGACTGGTTTGGAGAAGATTGGTCGAATAGAAATATATATGACTGGGCTAACCCATGGGATGATCGTCCGTTAGTCGAAGCCATTTTAGAAAACGATGAATGGAGAGATTTACTCACCTTAGAAATAGAGAACTTTCTGACTACTGCTTTCAACTATGGTTCAGTTTCAGCTAAAACAACTGCTTACAAGAATCTCCTCAGCAGTCATGTTCAAAACGATATTTATTACACCTTAGATTATGGATTTAGTCATGAAGATTTTCTGAATTCAGATACTGAGTCATTAAATAATCATGTGACACAAGGAATATTAGAATATGTAAATGAAAGAGTTTCTTCGGCCTTGAGTCAGCTCGAAACTTCAGACAATTCAACTTTTGGTGTTCTCAGCATATCAGATAATCTGCCGCTAATTAATGACCAGAATATCATCATAGAAGTAGAAACTCATTCCTCAGATAATAGTGAACTCACTGTGTTCTATTCATTCAATGGAACAGATTGGTTGAATGCTCCATTAACTTCAGCTATGAATGGAATTTCCTTTGCAACGTTCACAACTGCCCCTGAAAACAATGAAATAGAATACTACGTTCAATACGAATCTGCTATGGAAGTCTTAGAATACCCTTGTGCACCTATTCTTAAGTCCATCAAACCAATTTCGGAAAGCTTAGTCATAAATGAAGTTGTGGCTGACAATGAGACGGGCATTACAGATGAAGAAGGAAAATATGAAGACTGGATAGAGTTATATAACACAGGAAGCATAACAGGTATTGGACAATTTTACTTATCAGACGATATCACTTTCTTAAACAAATGGGAATTGCCGGAGGAGCTCCTTCCGGCTGAATCGCACACCTTGTTTTGGGCAGATGATGATGCTGAAGATGGAGCGTATCATACTAATTTCAAATTAGATGCTGGAGGAGACGGAGTGTATCTGAGCAGAACTTTTGGTGATGGATTCTCAATTGTAGATTTTATCAGCTATGAAGATGCTCCAGAAGATGAATCATTTGGTAGATCTGAAGATGGAAATCCTGATTGGATTTGGTTTTCTGAACCTACTCCTAACGCTACTAATAATTCAGTTCATATTTATGAGTCCTCCGCATTAGAGCTATTGAAGGTGTTTCCTAACCCAACTCAACAGCTCGTTCATTTGCAAGGTTTAGATATTCTGGATGAGTGGGATATGATAAATTCAAGCGGAGCTTCAGTTCTAAGAGGATCTTCTAAAATTATAGACTTAAGTGATTTATCCTTTGGAATCTATATTATCCGCACACCTAAAGGAGCAGTTAGGATAATCAAAGAGTAAAGTGTATTAAGTACACTTTTGTATTTTTGTTTATCAAAATTTGAGGACACATGAGATTAACTATCACCAGTATTTTCGTATTCTTTTCATTATTAAGCATTTCACAGATCATAACATCTGATCCACCATTTCCAAATCCCGAAAATGGTGTAACTATTTTTTATGATTCTTCACAAGGAAATGCTGCATTAGCCAATACCACCACGGTTTACATGCACACAGGTGTAATTACTTCTAATAGTAACTCACCTACAGACTGGCAGCATGTAGTAGGTAACTGGGGAACCGCAGACGCACAGGTTTTAATGACCAATGAAGGTGAAGGAATACACTCTTTTACTTTCACACCTTCTTTAAATGAATGGTATAATGTAAACAACGGTGAAATCATCGAAAGAATGGCTTTCGTCTTTAGAGACGCTTCAGGAAACACCGTAGGGAGAGATGAAGATGGTGGAGACATTTTCTATGACCTTTCAGATGGTACTTTTCAAGTTATTTTCCAAGAGCCTAGTGCCACATCTATCTTAGCCGAAATTGGTGAAGAGGTGAGTTATTCTGCTTCAAGTACCGCAGCAGCAGACCTTACTGTAACGTTTGACGGAAATGAAGTACTTACAGCAGAAGACTCACAGACTATTTCAGGGACAGTGTCAGCTGACTCTCAAGGTGAATTTGATGTTATTGTCACTGCTGAGCTAGATGGTAATACAGTAGCCGACACTTTTTCTATAGTAGTAGTTCCTGATGTTACGATAGCCGCTCCTCCAAGTGGAATCGAAAATGGTATCAACTATATAGATGACAACACAGTAGTTCTTATGCTACATGCTCCCTATAAGGACAATGTATTCGTTCTCGGGGATTTTAACGACTGGGGTCCTTCTACAGAATACATGATGAATCTTAACCCACAGCAAACACACTGGTGGTTAGAGATAGATGATTTAGACCCAAATACTGAATACAGATTTCAGTACAGTATAGATTTTGATCAGATGAGAATAGCTGATCCTTACACTGAGAAAGTGTTAGATCAGTGGAACGACCCATGGATTCC
>CAZTVP010000330.1:2376-3780 GCA_964616995.1 uncultured Comamonadaceae bacterium | reverse complement strand
CGTCATAAAGGGTTTGTACCACCTTGAGTATCTTAGGGTGACCTTTCCAGAATTCTAGAGATTCTTCTACGGTAAGATTTAAGACATCAGAAATAGACTTTCCCTTGTATCTAATCTCTAGTGTTTCTCGGTTATAACGTTTCCCCTGGCAGTCTTCACATTCCACATACACATCTGGTAGGAAATTCATTTCTATGAGTTTCAGACCTCCTCCTTTACACGTTTCACATCTTCCGCCTTTTACATTAAAAGAGAATCTTCCGGGTTTATATCCTCTAATCTTGGCTTCGGGTAAAGCTGAGAATATGTTTCTAATTTCAGAGAAGATTCCTGTGTAAGTAGCAGGATTTGAACGAGGGGTTCTACCTATAGGGCTTTGGTCTATTTCTATGACCTTGTCTATATGCTCAAGCCCTTTAATAGTTTTGAAAGGTTGAGGTTTCTTTACTCCTTTATAAATATGTGCATTTAGAATAGGATAGAGAGTTCCATTTATTAAAGTAGACTTTCCACTTCCGCTCACACCAGTGACACATATCAGTTTTCCCAATGGGAATTTTACCGTTAGATTCTTAAGGTTATTACCACTGGCTTTACCCAGTGTAATATTTTTACCACTTCCTTTCCTCCTCTTTTTAGGAGTCTCTATGCTTTTCTTACCATTTAAGTAAAGAGCCGTGGTAGAACCTTGGTTTTCAAGTTCATCATGAAATCCCTGTGCTACTACTTTTCCGCCATGTGCTCCTGCTCCCGGACCTATGTCTATGACTTGGTCAGAAGCTATCATCATGTCCTTGTCATGCTCTACTACTATCACTGAATTACCAATGTCTCTCAGCTTTTTTAAGGAGTTGATTAGTCTAGTATTATCTCTCTGATGAAGACCTATGCTTGGCTCGTCTAATATGTAAAGCACATTTACCAGTTCTGAACCTATTTGTGTAGCTAGTCTAATACGTTGAGCTTCTCCACCAGAGAGCGTTTTAGAACCTCGGTTAAGAGTCAGGTAAGTCAAGCCTACTTCTACCAAAAAGCCCAGTCGATCTCTAATTTCTTTTAATGGTTCACGAGCTATGGTCAGTTCTTTCTCACCAAAATATTTATCAGCATCTTTAAACCAATCTGCCAGAGAGGCTATATCCATCATAGCCAGATCAGCTATGCTTTTATCACCTATCTTGAAGTAGTACGCTTCTTTTTTAAGTCGCTTACCGTCACAAGTAGGGCAGGTTATTTTATTCATAAAACTGTTAGCCCATCTAAGTAGAGGTTTGGAGTTACTTTCTTCGGCTTGGCGTTCTATAAATGAAATAATACCTTCAAATTTTACGGCATAGGATTTTACTCCCACAGCTTCTCCCATTTCTATAGGCTCGTCTGAACCGTATAAAAGTGTACTAACTA
>CAZTVP010000330.1:0-2366 GCA_964616995.1 uncultured Comamonadaceae bacterium | reverse complement strand
CTTTTCACTCAGGTCTGAAATCTTATCATTGAGTTTATGGCCGTTTTTAGCTAAGATGGCTTCTACTTGATTGTAAATCCAGTTGGACTTGTATTCACCTAATGGAGCTATTCCGCCCGCTTTTATAGACTTGTTTTTATTAGGAATAATTTTATCTAAGTCTATTTCTGCTACTTCACCTAATCCATTGCACTTGGGGCAAGCTCCATACGGAGAGTTGAACGAGAAGAGGTTAGGTTCTGGTTCAGTGTAGGCTATTCCACTGGTAGGACACATTAAAAATCGGCTAAAGTGCTTTACTTCATTTTCTCCATGAAGCATAACCATGAGTGTTCCCTTGCCATGTTCCATGGCTTTGGTTACAGCGTTTCTGATTCTGGTTTTGTTCTCAGCGTTTACTTTTAACCTATCTACTACTATTTCTATGTCGTGGATTTTATAACGGTCTAAGCGCATAGAAGGTACTATGTCTTTCACTTCGCCATCAGTCCTCACCTTTACAAATCCCTGCTTGGCTATCTGCTCGAAGAGTTCTCTATAATGTCCTTTTCTTCCTTTTACTACAGGAGCTAGAAAGACCATTTTTTGGTCATCATATTTCTCTAGGATGAGTTCTACGATTTGGTCATCTGAGTACCGCACCATTTTTTCGCCAGTCTCATAAGAGTAGGCAGTGCTAGCTCTAGCAAAGAGCAGCCTCATAAAATCATAAATCTCAGTGATAGTGCCTACAGTACTTCTCGGGTTCTTAGAAACGGTTTTTTGTTCTATGGAAATTACTGGGCTTAGGCCGTCTATTTTATCCACATCAGGCCTTTCCATTCCTCCAAGAAACTGTCTGGCATAGGCAGAAAATGTCTCTATGTATCTACGCTGTCCTTCTGCATAAATAGTATCGAAGGCCAGAGATGATTTTCCACTTCCGCTTAACCCAGTGATTACCACAAGTTTATTTCTAGGAATATCTAAAGAAATGTTCTGTAAATTGTTTTCTCTAGCTCCTTCTATATGAATTACTTCCTCTTGGCTCATAGGCGCACAAAGAAAAGATATTCATCACTAATTTTATCCCAAATTAATAGATGATTCAGTGAAGTTTAGAACCGAACTTAAAGTGGCTTCAGGCCTAAAACCTATTCATCCCTCTGAGAAACTGCTGTTTCTGGGTTCCTGTTTTTCTAGTGAAATAGGAGGGCAGATGGCTCGGCTCGGAATACCGGTAACTATTAATCCTTTCGGGGTGATTTTTCATCCTTTTCCGCTCTTGGAGATATTAAAATCCGCGGTGCAAAGTGATTACTCTTACACTGAGGAACATCTTTATGAGCATGAAAGCCGATTTTTTAGTCTCGGACATCACGGCTCATTTTCTGGTGAGGACAAAGATGAGCTTTTGAATGAATTGAACATTAGGTTAGTTCAGCTGCGCAATAGTTTAAGCTCTGCTTCAGTAATTTGCCTAACACTAGGAACTAGTTACGGTTACGAATTTAAAGGAAGAGTAGTAGCCAATTGTCATAAGCTTCCTCAAAGGCTTTTTGAAAAGCAGATGACTTCATCGGGTGAAACACAAATTGAATTGGAGGAGGTGATTAGTTCATTGCACCGCATAAATAAAGACTTACAAGTAGTATTAACGGTAAGCCCTGTAAGGCATATCAAAGATGGAATAGTAGAAAATACGCTAAGTAAAGCTAAACTCTTAACTGCTGTCCATGGTGCAGTAAGCAAATTGGATAAAGCGTATTATTTTCCGAGCTATGAACTTATTATGGACGACCTCAGAGACTACAGGTTCTTTAAGTCAGACCTCATTCATCCTAATGAAATGGCGGTGAGATATGTTTTTGAAAAATTCAAAAAAGATCTTTATCCTAGAGAGAACGATGAATTATTTCATCAGCTGGAGAAGCTATATAAGCTAAAAGAGCATAGGCCAAGTTACCAAGGAATGATAAGGCATGAGGAACAAATTAGTAGACTAGAAGCTCAATTGTTTTCAGCATATCCTTGGCTCGAAAATAGGGTTTAGCTTTTAAGAGAGAGTCTTTGGCTCGGTTTTTAGTACTTGGAACCATGTAAAAAAATAATCTGAATAGATTCAACTTATATTTGAAAAAGAAAAAATGAACCAATGAAGTCTTTCACACTTACTCTTACTTTTTTAAGCATCGTTTTGCTATCTATAGCTGGAAACACTTATGAGCTAAATCTGAACGAAGGAGATAAATTCATATTTAGCTCTGAGGTAGATCAAACCATCAAACAGACCATGATGGGAATGGAAGTAGCTATAGAAATGGTGGTTAATGCAGAAATGGAATTAATGGTAGAATCTATTTCCAAGGAAGAAGTGGTATTTAAAC
>CAZTVP010000329.1:0-3798 GCA_964616995.1 uncultured Comamonadaceae bacterium | reverse complement strand
CCAAAGGTTCCTCCCGGTCTGCATTTGATTACTCGTTTGAAGGCAAGAGCAAATCCCTTGAAGAAACCCCATTCGCGGAAGGCCTGTATGGCGTAATTACTACATGTAGGTTCGTGCCTGCAGTTAGCTCCCAAATAAGGACTGAGTGTTACCTGATATATACGAACTAAAAATATGCATATTCTACTGAGCACGACTTATAGATTGTCTAAAAGAATTAAAAAAGCCGCCCCAAAAGCTATTCCGCTCACAGCTTGTTTCCATGCATTCATCTTAATTCGGAAGAGGGCCATCAGTAATAGCTGCACTACAAGAATAATGATTACAACAAGTATCTGTGCCAGTTCTACTCCTAGATTAAACCCAAGCAGAGTAGGTAGAAAATGTTCTTCTAGGTCTATTTTAATCCTGAGCATACTTCCTATAGCTGAACCATGCACTGCTCCAAAGAAGATGGTAATTAAGTAAACCCATCTATGACCTAGCTCTCTCCTTGACCGTTTACGCTCTGGAATGCTCCAGTTCACTATAGCGGTTATCATAATAGTAACTGGAATGGCCATTTCTGCCCAAGGTCTTACATTCGGCATATAACCCGATGCTGCCAAAATAAAAGTAAGTGCGTGACCAATGGTAAAGGCTGTTACTAATCCTATTATTCTTCCTGATTTACTGTAGTCATAGCAAGCGCATAAAACAAGTAGGTAAAGAATATGATCTAAAGCATCTAAACGCAGAATATGATCTGCTCCTTCTAAAAATGCTTTAAAAAATACACTCATGTTAATGGATTAAATCGTACTGTTTCACGGTGAAGTTATACTTGTGCTTTTCGTCAGATTGATACTCAAAAAGTGTTTTCACTTCCCACTCCTTCTCGTTCCACTCAGGAAAAAACGCATGCGCATCTTCGAACTCTCCTTCTACATGAGTGATGTACATTCTATTCACTACTTTTTCTTCTAGAGCTAGTTTATAGACCTCTCCCCCACCTATGATAAATACCTCCTCTGTCTCATGCTCCCATGCCATTTTAATAGCTTCGTGAATATCATTAGAAAACCCTACTCCTGGGCCGAAGTCTTGAGCAGTTCTGGAAAGAATGATATTTTTCCTTCCAGGTAAGGGTCTCCACTTGGGTGGTATTGACTCCCAGTTTTTTCTACCCATAATGACTGGATGGCCTGAGGTAGTTTCCTTAAAAAACCGCATATCTCTGGGAAGACTCCACATGAGGTCGTTATCTCTTCCTATTTCTAGGTTCTTGCCAGCTGCTACTATGATAGATACTAAACTCATGAACTCAAACTGCTACTGCGGCTTTAATATGTGGATGCGGATCGTAGTTCTCAAGTGTAAAATCCTCAAAGACAAAATCCTCAAGATTCTGAACATTTGGATTCAACGTCATAGTAGGCCAAGGTCTCGGATCTCTTGTCAACTGAAGATCAGCTTGTTCTACGTGATTACTATACAAGTGAACATCTCCGAAAGTATGGACGAATTCACCTGGCTCATAACCACAGACTTGAGCTAACATTAGCGTAAGTAAAGCATACGAAGCTATATTAAACGGCACTCCTAGAAACACATCTGCACTACGCTGATAGAGCTGGCAGCTTAGTTTACCATCTGCCACATAAAACTGAAACAAGCAGTGACACGGTGGCAGCGCCATATCATCTATGAAAGAGGGATTCCACGCAGAAACTATATGCCTTCTACTGTCTGGATTGTTCTTCAGACTGTTCACTAGCTTTTTTATCTGATCCGTGTGCGTTCCGTCTGGATTAGGCCAACTTCTCCACTGGTATCCGTAAACTGGACCTAGGTTTCCGTCTTCATCTGCCCATTCATCCCAGATTCTAACTCCGTTATCTTTTAGGTATTTGATATTAGTATCTCCTTTTAAGAACCATAATAATTCATGTATGATGGATCTTAGGTGAAGTTTCTTAGTGGTTAGTAGCGGAAAGCCTTCTGCTAAGTCAAACCTCATCTGATACCCGAAACAGCTGTATGTTCCTGTTCCAGTTCTATCGGACTTCTTGGTTCCCGTATCTTTTACGTGTTGTAATAAATCTAAATACTGCCTCATTTCCTTTCTTTCTCTTATTGTGTATTGCACCGCTAGACTTAACTGTTTTAAGTAGTGGCTTTTAATTCATTTTTTAAATTCACAGCTATCTCTGTAGCCTTCTTTAAAGACTGGTTTACCACAGTCACATTTCCCATTTTTCTGAATGGCTTGGTATCCGTTTTTCCATACAAATGGATATGAACTCCATCGGTTTCCAGCGCTTTTTCCATGCCTTTGTACACTACCGCACCTGTATGATTTTCCTCACCTAACAAGTTTAGCATAACAGCAGGTGTTACAAGTTCAGTAGCACCTAGCGGAAGGTTTAAAATGGCTCTTAGATGCTGTTCAAACTGAGAAGTAATGCAGCTTTCTATGGTATGATGCCCACTGTTATGAGTTCTAGGAGCTACTTCATTCACCATGAGCTGTCCATCCTTATCCAAGAACATTTCTACTGCTAATATGCCTACGAAATCCATGGCATCTACCACAGATTTAGCCAAACCAGCTGCTTTCTTTTCTATCTCATCTGTAACATCAGCTGGCGCAAAAAGGTACTCAACTAGATTAGCCACCGGATTATAAGACAATTCTACGATAGGGAAAGAGCGAGTTTGACCGGACACATTTCTGGCTATAATAACCGAAAGCTCCTTGTCTATAGGCACCAAATCTTCAAGTACTGAAGGCTCCGTGAATGCTTCAGCCAAAGAATCTTCCGATTTTAATATTTGTACTCCTTTTCCGTCATATCCTCCAGTTCTCAATTTCTGAACTATAGGAAAACTGGTGATTTCGTCCTTGGATTCTATGAGTCTAAAGTCGGAAGTAGCTATTCCATTGGCTTTATAGAATTCCTTTTGAAGGCCCTTATCCTTAATAATTTCTAAATTCTCAGGTTTGGGATATACTGTTTTTCCTTGGCGGTGCAATTCTTTTAGCGCTTCTACATTCACATTCTCAATTTCGATGGTCAGCACATCTACCGTTTGACCAAAGTCATACACCGTCTGATAGTCTAAAAAACTTCCTTCTACAAAAGTGCTAGCTATCTGCGCACATGGACAGTTAGGATTAGGGTCTAGGATACTTACATGAATGTTTAGTTTTAGAGCTTCTGGGATCATCATTCTTCCAAGCTGACCGCCTCCGAGCACACCTAATCTAAAGTCTGAATCGTAGAAATTCTTCATTATAACAAAGATAGCTTCACCAGCTCAGCAGCATAATTTCGAAAGGTGGTATTTATTCACTTTGTACATTCGTTTTCAAAAAATATACTTGATGAAAAACCTCTTTACACTCCTAGCTTTAATTTCTATTACTTTTTCGCTTAATGCTCAGACTATTTCCAATACTGAAGCTGTAGAATATGATCCTACAGGAAACAGATTTCTCATCACTAATGGGAGCTCCATTCTTCAGCAAGCAAGTGGTTCTGATGAATTAGAATTCTTCGGTGATTCTAATGCTGAAGCGGATTACGGGATGGAAGTAATTAGCAATACTTTATTCACCATCTCTGGAGGTTTTGGTCAAGTCATAAAGATATTTGATTTAACCACAGAAGAACTAATCCATAGTTTTTCTATTCCTGGATCAAATTTCCTCAATGGAATGGCATCAGATCCTGATGGAAACAGAATATGGATAACGGATTTTGGTGCAAATAATATCTATGAAATAGATGTAACTGACCCTGAAAATCCTATAAC
>CAZTVP010000328.1:1925-3817 GCA_964616995.1 uncultured Comamonadaceae bacterium | reverse complement strand
GGCCAGGATCTTATCCCCTGAGCCGTCTGTAAATACGGTATCAATGACGGCATTTTCAAGAAAAATTCTGTCTTGAAGTGAGGATTGAACGAATTGATCGTGAAGTGAATTTGGTGAGTTTCCTTCTTCTCTATATTGCTCATACCATTTATCCGTTGGCTCTGGAGTTTTGTAAACATGCTCTGTGAGGGCCGGATTAGCTAGACTCCACATGGTAAAGAAAGCGAACCAACTGAAAAACTGAACTATGCCTAACTTCTTCATGGTTTCAGGCATATTTCCGATGTTTTGAATAATATCGGTCAAAAAATTGTTTTTCTCTTTTTTAAGTTTTTCAAACTCTTCCATATTCTCTGGAGGATATTCATTTGTAGTGAATACTGTGATGAGAATACTAACTAAGAATACAAAGGCTCCTACTGCGAAAGCTACCTTTACTGATGGCGGCACAACACCCGAAGGTGCGCTATCACTATATCCTAAGTACGACATAAACTGAGGCAGGCTTGATGCAATAAAAGTACCTACTCCAATTATTAAAGTTTGAACTACGAAACCATAAGACCTCTGACTTTCATCTAATTTATCTGCTACCAATGCTCTAAACGGCTCCATCGAGATATTAATAGAAGCATCTAAAATCCATAAAAAGCCCGCTGCCATCCATAGTGCTGAAGAATATGGCACAAAGAACAAAGCTATGGAACTAAGTACCGCTCCTACTAAAAAATACGGTCTTCTTCTTCCAAATCTAGGGCTCCAAGTTCGATCGCTCATGTATCCAATTATAGGCTGGACAAGTAGTCCTGTCAATGGAGCCGCTATCCAAAGCAATGGTATTTCCTCTTTAGAAGCATCTAGCGTTTGAAATATTCTGGTCATAAACCCACCTTGAAGAGCAAATCCAAACTGAATTCCCAAAAAACCAAAGCTCATATTCCAAATTTGCCAAAATGATAATCTTGGTTTTTTATTCTTTATACCCTGATTCATACTTAATCAATTTTACATTTAGTAAAGTGTACTAATTACACTATGTAAAGTAAACATAAAAAAAAAGCCATCCACTAGGACGGCTCTTTTCAAAATATTTTTATTCTAATCACATGTGGTACCAAAAGCACCTAGGAAACCTCCTAAGTCTGCCACATTCACATTACCATCTCCTGTAAAGTCACCAGGACATCCAGAAGGCGTTGTAACACATGTACCATTGTCAGTAGTAGCTAGAGGATTATAATTATCTGCTGCGCAATCTGTACAACCTAAAACTTCAAACTCACAACTACCATCATCATTATTGGCATTTATATCATAATTCAATGCTGCGCTGTCAGTACAGCCATCTATTCTTTCTAAACAAGATCCATCATCCGTAGTAGCTGAAGGGTTAAAGTTGAGAGCAAAACTGTAGGTACACCCTCCTAATTGACAAGACCCATCATCACAAGCTGCTGTAGGATCAAAGTTGTCTGCTGCAGGATTTGTACACCCAGAGGTTCCAGTCCCACCACAAACACCACATTCATCAAGAGATAAACATGTCCCTGGGTCTGTAGCTGAAGAATCAAAATTACATGCTGCTGGATCTTGGCAACCTACAATCTCATCTGCATCACATACTCCATCATTATCTGCATCATTATCTACTACTGTTCCGGTTCCGTCTGTCTGACCTGAACATGTCTCACATCCTGTAGCGAACACACATGTTACTCCTGGATCTGTAGCTGATGCATTATAGTTACATGCTAATACATCTTGACAGCCTGCTATCTCATCTGCATCACACACTCCATCATTGTCTGCATCATTATCTACTACTGTTCCGGTTCCATCTGTTTGACCTGAACATGTCTCACATCCTGTAGCGAACACACATGTTACTCCTG
>CAZTVP010000328.1:0-1825 GCA_964616995.1 uncultured Comamonadaceae bacterium | reverse complement strand
CATTATCTACTACTGTTCCAGTTCCGTCTGTTTGACCTGAACATGTCTCACATCCCACAGGTAATTGACAAGTTCCGTCATCGGTAGTTGCATTACTATTGTAATTACAAGCAGCCATATCCGTACAGCCGTTAATGATGTCAGGGAAAGTAATAGCCTCACTAACGATATTACTGGTACCGTCTTGAGCTCTATACTGAATGGTAGCATCAAAAGTGGTTATTCCATCTGAAGTAAATTGACCTAAAAGGACTCTACCACTCATGTCAGGAAATGCGAGCGGTTCACTGTCTGGAAGAACAAACCAACCTCCTCCAAAAGCATCATTTATTAACAATTGATTTCCTGATTCAAAAGAAGTAAAATCTACGCCAAGTACATTCAAGCCAGTAGGCTGCTCCTCGGTACCTATAGTAACCCATGAATCATATAATAAAGTAGGTACACTCCCATAAATAGCAGGATTTATATCATCACTTGTGGGCCCTCCTGCAGGGTTTTGGTAAAAGGTTCCTGTAGTCGAAATCTGTAAAGGACTTACGTTTTGCCCATACACAGTCACAACTTGATCAAAAGGATTAGTGAAGTTTGCATAAACCCTATAAGTATCGAATCCAGGTGCAGCTGCGTCTTCAGCCACTAATTCATAAGAAAGATTAGTAAATGACGGAGCTGGGTATGAACAACTACCATCATCCTCTGTAGCATTCATATCATAATTAAGTGCATTAGAATCTGTACATCCAGGTAAAGTGAATGGTTGAGAGAAAGTCACTCCTACATTTGTAAAGTCATCATCCAAAGCGTCTCTCCATTGAACGTTTAACAAGAAGTTTAGATCTCCATTTGTAGTTAATTGCGCTACTAGAACTTTTCCATCTACAGGAAATGCTTGTGGAGCCAACCCAGGAAGAATAAACCATGCTCCTCCCACCATATCATTTATAACTAGATCATTTCCCGCTTCAAAAGCCGTTAAGTCTAACCCAAGTGTATTTAATCCAGTGACTGTATTGTCTTCGGTTCCAATGGTTAACCAAGAATCGAAAGCAAGTTCTGGCACGAACCCTATAAGAGCAGGACTGATGTCACTTGAAAGCCCCCCTCCGGCAGGGTTCTGATAAAAGTCTCCTGTTGTGGTTATCGACAATGGTTCTACATCTAATCCATATAATTGTACAAGTTGATCTCCAGGATTATCGAAGTTAGCATAAATCCTATACGTTGTGTATCCAGGAATGCCGTTTGTAGCATGTATTTCCGCAGTCATACCAGTAAAGGCAGCACTGGCAGCGCCACAAACAAAAAGTGATATCACAATAAAAAGTGAAAGAATTTTAGAATTCATTAGATTGAATTTTGGTTAAGGTTACTTAGGTATCTTCCAAAGATACTTAATAAGCTCCTATTCACAAAATTCTTATCTAACTTTTCTTTTTAGAAACAAAATGTTTTATCAAACCATTCGTACTTGAATCATGATTTAAATTATCAGATTCTGACTGTATTTCTGGTAAGATTCCTTTTGCTAGTTCCTTTCCTAATTCCACTCCCCATTGGTCATAGCTATAGACGTTCCAAATTACGCCTTGGACAAATATTTTATGCTCATAATAGGCTATTAACTTCCCTAAGTTAAATGGACTCAAAGAATCAAGAACAAACGAATTAGTAGGTCGATTTCCTTTAAACACTTTAAACGGTATCAAAGAATGGGAAATATTTGGGTTTGACGCCATTACTTCTTCAGCAGTCTTTCCTTTCATAAGTGCTTCGGTCTGAGCTATAAAATTGCTGAAAAGAATCTGCTGATGATTTTCTAAGT
>CAZTVP010000327.1:0-3833 GCA_964616995.1 uncultured Comamonadaceae bacterium | reverse complement strand
GCCAAAATCAACAAGACGAAAAGCACCCTTGTAGAAAACGTAAATGGACTCATTTCGGCATCTGAGTTAAGAATCTCTGAGATAGATAAGAGTATTTCTAGAACCATGAGTAGGGTAGACCAGTTACCTAAAGACGAGCGTGACCTACTAAATATTGAAAGAAAGTTCAATTTGAATGACCAGCTGTATAAGTACCTACTTCAGAAAAGAGCAGAAGCATCCATAGCCTTGGCATCTAATATTTCAGACCATAAAATTTTAGATGAGGCCCAAGTGTTGGGAGATGGCCCTACACCTACAGCTGGTGGATTGACCTATGGTATTTTCGGATTCTTAGGATTAGCACTTCCACTTGCCATAGTAGTAGTGAAGGGAATGGTAGAAGGAAAAGTGACAGGAGAATCTCAGCTTAAACAGAAAATTAAGATTCCTTATGTAGGAGCCATCGGAGTGAACCAAACCGATTCAGAATTGCCGTTAGAAAACTACCCAAATTCTCCTATTTCAGAATCCTTCAGAGTAGTCAAATCAAATATTGACCATCAGTTGAAAGGAAAACAGATTCTTACTTTAGGAGTCACATCATTCACCTCTCGTGAGGGCAAATCTTTTCTAGCAGCTAATCTGGCATTGGTTTATGCTAACTCTGGAACTAAGGTTTTACTAGTATCAGCAGACTTAAGAAAGCCTGATATCCATGAACTTTTTGGTACATCTAATAGCTTAGGCTTATCAGGATATCTAAATAATTCTTTAGAGCTGGATAACGTAGTTAAGCCCACAGTAAATAAGAACTTAGACATAGTCACCTCAGGTCAGAGAGCTCTTTATCCGTCAGAATTATTGAGCTCATCCAGACTTAAAGACCTCATAAAATTCGGAAAAAAGAACTATGACTTAGTCATTATAGATACACCTCCGCTAGGAGTGGTTTCTGATTACTACTCACTGAGTCCTCTGCTAGATGTAAATCTGCTTGCTGTTAGAGATTCGGTTTCTACCATAACCGGAATTCAGAAATTAAATGAACTATACCTCACTAAAAGACTCAGCGATTGTCTCCTCGTATTCAATCATTTAAAAGAAGCCGTAACCCAAAAGAGAAGTCACATACGAGACTACTACGAATTCAATCAAAGGAAATCAATTAGAGAAATTATAAAACGAAAATTAAAGCTATCGATATGAGAAAAGCTAAAGTATTATTCATCTTCGGAACCAGACCAGAGGGCATAAAAATGGCTCCATTGGTAAAGCAGTTTAAATCTTCAGAAATGTTCGATACACGAGTGTGTGTCACTGGACAGCATAGAGAAATGCTGGATACGACCTTAGAGTTTTTTAACCTAAATAAGGACTATGATTTAGATGTCATGAAGCCTAATCAGAATCTTATAAATCTAACTGGAGCTATTCTAGAAGGGTTAAAACCCATCTTTGATACATTTCAACCTGATTATGTATTCGTTCAGGGTGACACCACCACCACCATGGCGGGCAGCATAGCTGGGATGTACGGAGGAGCTCAGGTTTGTCATGTAGAGGCAGGCTTAAGAACAGGAAATAAATACGCACCATTCCCTGAGGAGTGTAATCGTAAAATCACAGGTGCCATAGCAGACTGGCATTTCCCACCTACCACTACTTCAGAGGAGAATCTGCTTAGAGAAAATATAGACCCATCTACCGTGGTTGTCACTGGAAACACGGTTATAGATGCTCTGTTAGACGGAGTTCAAATAGTAGAAAACCAACCTCATAATGAGGAAATGGCAGAGATTAAGTTCAGAGTAGATATGGATAAAAAAGTTATCCTAGTAACTGGACACAGAAGGGAAAACCACGGTCAAGGGTTTCTAAACATTTGCACCGCTATTAAAGAATTAGCCACAGCTAATCCTGACGTGGAAATCGTTTATCCAGTTCATTTAAATCCTAATGTTCAGGAGCCAGTTTACAATATGCTAAAGGACTTGTCTAATGTCCATCTGCTAAATCCACTTTCCTACAGTAGTTTCATTTGGTTAATGAACAAATCTACTTTGATTCTTACGGATTCTGGAGGAGTTCAAGAGGAAGCACCATCGTTAGGCAAGCCAGTTTTAGTAATGAGAGAAACTACAGAAAGACCAGAAGCGGTAGAAGCCGGAACAGTAATCTTGGTAGGAACGGATACTGAAAAAATAATCTCAGAAGCACAGTCTTTATTAGATGATAAAAAGAAATACGAGCGCATGAGTAAACTCTCTAATCCATACGGAGATGGTTTAGCTGCGCAAAGAATTTTACAATTCATAACAGAGCTCGAACTTGAAAAAATGGCGGTTCCAGCATAATTAATCAGATAACTATTAAAATGAAAAATCAAAAAGTAGTAATGATGGGGCTGGGCTACATAGGCCTTCCCACAGCAGCTCTAATAGCTAGTAAGAAAATTACAGTTCAAGGGGTAGATATTAACCCTCAAGTGGTAGAGACCATTAACAAAGGTCAAATCCACATCGTAGAACCAGATTTGGATGGTCTAGTTAAAAACTGTGTGGAGAGAGGTTACCTGCGTGCAGCAGTTACTCCTTCAGAAGCAGATGTTTACCTGATAGCAGTTCCTACTCCTTTTAAAGGAAATCATGAACCAGACATTTCCTATGTCCTTTCAGCCACAGAAATGCTCATCCCAAATTTGAAAAAAGGAGATTTAGTAATTCTAGAAAGTACCAGTCCTGTAGGAACCACTGAAAAAATGGCTGAGCTCATCTTTGAGAAAAGACCTGAGTTAACTGGAGCACTATACATAGCCTACTGTCCTGAGAGAGTCTTACCAGGAAATGTAATTTATGAACTAGAACATAATGACAGAGTAATAGGAGGGTTAGATAAAGTTTCCACTCAACACGCCATAGCTTTTTATAGACAGTTTGTAAAAGGAAAACTGCATAAAACAAATGCTAGAACAGCTGAAATGTGCAAGTTGGTAGAAAATTCTTCTAGAGATAATTCCATCGCTTTCGCTAATGAGTTAAGTATGATTTGTGACCAAGCAGACATAAACGTTTGGGAACTAATTGACCTTGCTAACAAGCATCCAAGAGTAAATATTCTAAGACCTGGAACTGGAGTAGGAGGGCATTGCATAGCTGTTGACCCTTGGTTTATCGTATCTGATTTTCCAGACCAAGCTAAAATTATAAAGCAGTCTAGAGAAATAAATAACTATAAAACCGAGTGGGCACTAGAGAAAATTAAATCTACAGCCTATAAGTTTAAAGCTGATCATGGTAGAAATGCCAAGGTAGCCTGCATGGGGCTGGCTTTTAAACCAGACATTGACGATTTAAGAGAATCACCAGCGCTCAAAGTTACCATGGATTTAATGGAAGAAAAGGATATTGAGGTATTCCCAGTGGAACCTAATATTCACCACTTCCAAGGAATTGACCTCTATCCATACACTGAAGCCATTAATGAATGTGATATTGTAGTCTTCCTCGTAGGTCATAGAGAATTCTTTGATTTAGACTTAGAAGATAAAACAGTATTGAATTTCTGTGGAGTCACCAGAATCGAGAGACATTACATAAGCTAATCAGAAGAAATAAATTTTAAAAGCTCGAGAAATCACTCTCGAGCTTTTTTTTGTTTTGAGAATTCTGAAATAATAATCATTGAACTACGCTTTACCTAATAGGTAATCTATCTTACTTTCACGCCATGTTTAGGTGGCTTGTTATAATATCATTCGCCCTCAGTTTAACCTGTTGTGATTTTAAATCTGAGAAAGCAGACTTAGTTATTCATAATGCTAAAATTTACACCTTAGACGCTCAGTCGTCTGT
>CAZTVP010000326.1:1803-3855 GCA_964616995.1 uncultured Comamonadaceae bacterium | reverse complement strand
AGAAGATTGAAAGCTCATCTTGTTGCCATCATCCAAACCAAAGAATTCCGAGGATTCTATAAAAGTATTGTCTGCTTGATTTAAAAATAGGAGGTTGTGAAATGGTGCTTCTTGGCAGTAAGAACCAGTGAAGTACCTATTTACATAGAGATCTAAATAACCATCATTATTTAAATCTGCCCAGCTCACACCAGTGTTTTCACATGAGGTAGTGTTTAAGCCTGCACTTTCAGTTATATCTACTAGTTCAAGGTTACCGATGTTTTCAAATAGCCTTATTCCTCCAAGCCATTCTGAAACGAAAAAATCTAAGTCTTTATCATTATCTATATCTACCCAAACTACGGATTGAACTGTCCCGAATTCATCTTCTATTAGTTCAAGCAGATGGAAAGATTCCCCTGTGTTTTCATAAAAAAAGATCGTACTATCAACAGTGGCTAAGGTGATGTCATCTAGTCCATCCAAGTTGAAGTCTACCGTGCTCACTCCACCGCCAAATTCTCCGCCATTAAATGAATGATGTATTCCTAGTTCCGCAGACCTTTCCTCAAAATTTTGGGATAAGATCTGTAGTGGGACTAATAAGAGTAATCCAAATAAAAGCTTCTGGATGAGTGATTTTCGGATGCAATTATGCACATCCTGCTCAAGCATAGCTATTAAAAATTTTTAATTAAGGTTCATGAGAAAAACTTTTTCCCACATAGATAAAAATAGCAATTTTGGATGAGTATTTCGACTTTTAGATTACCGATAAAGCGGAAGGCATAAATGAATTGGTTATCCTTGAAGGCGTTTAGAGGCTTAATATTTAGAAATTATACCGTTATATATTTCAATTTCACTAGAAATTCTAAGAATGTAATTACCAGAAGGTAGATTTGAAAGTTTCCAGTTTAGGCTGCTGTAATCTTCTAAAATTCTTTCTCCTACTATCTGACCTAAAGTATTATATAACTGTGCCCGATGATTTAAGAATTTATCAGAAATCGTTATTTCGTCATGAAATGGATTAGGGAAAGCGTGGATAGATGATATAGGCTTGTTCAGATTTGTGGTGGATTGTATAAAGTCTATGATGAAGGGTTCGGTTAAAGTGCAATTGTTTTCATCTGTAATAGACAAACTATACATTCCACTTTCTAAGTTCTCAGGGTCTTGAACTATGCCATTGTTGTCAGTTATGGTAACGGTATTTTGTATATCAGTCATAACTTGGATACTTCCGAGGTTTATTTCAGTTTCATCAGTTATGGAGAGATCAAACTGAATTTCTGGTGAGACCTCTATTAGGAAACTTGTTTCATGTAAACAGTTTAAAGAGTCTGTGGTAATAAGATCATAAGTACCAGGAGGTAAATGGTTCTCAGGAATGGAGTAAGAATAAGGACTTGTTCCACCGAATGTAGAAAAAGCTACGGCTACAGAATCTTCCACTGAGCAAGGAATAGAGGGAAGATCCACCACTGTTACTATAGGTGAAGGACCTGATATAGTAGTTTGAACCTGAAACGGGCAGAACTCTTCACCTTCAACTATAGTAAAGAAAGGCCCCTGAGGCAGATTTGTAAAGGTGTCAGTTAGTAGTGTTGTGTTCTCGTTCCCTGAATCGAAGCTATAGCTGATATCTACAATCCCATCTGATCCACCAAAACATGAGATGGGGGTGCTGTTTAATTCTATTAATTCAGCTGGTTGATCTATGTTTATTAGAACAGTATCTGTATTTATGGAATAGCCATTATAATGCAGCGTGGCAAATGCTTGACCTGCTTCGTTAAATTGAGCGGTATTTCCTTCTTGTCCGTTTGACCATATCACTGAATTATAATTTCCAGAAACATAAAGCTCTGTTTCCTCTCCAGGACACAAGTGAATAGATAACTCGTTTTCGAAACTGTATTCCATGGTATCCCCCTCTTTAATACTAAGAGTGCTTCCGCTCGGAATATTATAGTACTTTTCTCTTAAGCCCAGTGGCCAAATTAACTCAAGCGAATCTATTTGTTCAGAGGAACCGATTCCAAGAATTTTTCTTTGAGAATCCTG
>CAZTVP010000326.1:0-1793 GCA_964616995.1 uncultured Comamonadaceae bacterium | reverse complement strand
CAGCTCCACACGTAAAATGTTCCATTCTACCCACACCATCAGTATAAAACAAAACTTTTGTAGCTATGGCGTCACGGTTTGAATAGACTCCCCTAAGTTCAATTTTCACATAATTTCCTAAATCTGGAGTTCCATTTCTTAAGACAAAACTGGATGCGGGTTGTTCGTTTAAGACCAATAAATCATAATCTCCATCGTTGTCTAAATCCCCTTTAGGAGCAGAAAAAGACCGCACATTAGTTTCATCAAATACGCCTGAAATTTGCTCAAAGTATAAACCATCTACACTCTGAAAAAAGAAATTGAAATCATTCTCAATGCACAGATATAGTTCTTTCCATCCATTGTTGTCATAATCTATCCATTGTCCTCCCCAGCATCCTCTGTATGTTTCAGTACCAGAGTCTGGGAATTCATCTGTAAATGTAAAGTCTGACTCCAGTCTAAATAGGTGATTACCAATGGGGCCATTACTAACGTATAAGTCTAAATCAAGATCATTATCAAAATCCGCGAAGGAATTAGTCATACTCAGAATACTAATGTCACAATTCATAGATTCTGCTTGATCAGTAAATGTGCCGTCACCATTATTGATGAAAAATTCATTTGGATATGGCATCCTATCATTAATTACATGCAGGTCTAAAAATCCGTCTTCATTTATATCTACCCAAACTCCTATAAAAGACTGATATTCTCCGTTAGATTCCAAAGCAGTCAAGGTGACATCACTAAAGGTTCCATCTCCATTATTTTTATAAAGAACGTTATAATTAAAACCATCAAAAGGGAAAAAGTTTAGTTCTGGATATCTGCAAGCATAAAGGTCTAAAAACCCGTCATTATCATAGTCTCCCCAAGAGATCCCATAATTAGATGCGGGTTGATTGGTTGGGAAATTGAGTTCAACTTCAGTAAAGTTAAGTTGGCCATCATTTTCGAAGAGTCTTATTTTACCTGCATATTCTGCAAAAGAGATGTCGGAATCACCGTCATTATCATAATCCACCCAGATAAGATTTCTCAGTGAACCGTTAATTTCTGGAAAATAAATCTGTTCAAAATTTAGATTTCCATTATTCACGTAAAATTGTGTAGTTCCATCACCCATAGGAAGGGTAATGTCATCCAAACCATCTCTGTTGAAGTCATGCAGAGAACATCCCGCACCGTTTAATTCAAGGTCATAAGAATGGTTGATATTTAGAATAGGAGCTATATTGTCAAAATACTGAGATCGACCTGTAGTTAAAATGATGAACAGGATGGCTAAGGTTAAAATCTTCTTCACTACTACTGTATTTAGTATAAAGATACGAAGTTCTCAACTAATTGTTGGAATTGACAGACCAGAAGTACAGCTTAAGAGAGTTATCCTAACACCACATCCAAACTCATCATAAGTACAAATCCTACCATGAATCCTATCGTAGCTAGGTCTGTGTATTTGTCTCTTTGGGTTTCTGGAATTACTTCTTCTACTACTACATAAATCATAGCTCCTGCAGCAAAGGCCAATCCATAGGGTAGAAGTGGTTCAAAAACTGTAACTGCCAATGCACCAAAGATGGCTGCAAAAGGTTCTACTATAGCAGACAGCTGACCGTACCAAAAACTCTTGAGTCTAGAAACACCTTCTCTTCTTAGCGGCATAGAAACAGCTATTCCTTCTGGGAAGTTTTGAATTCCTATTCCCACTGCTATGATAACCGCCTCTGCTAACAAATCAGGATTACCAGCTGCTGCCCCGAAAAGCACTCCCACAGCTAAACCTTCTGGGATGTTATGAA
>CAZTVP010000325.1:0-3856 GCA_964616995.1 uncultured Comamonadaceae bacterium | reverse complement strand
AAGGTGTTAACGTACATCATGAGTGAAAGAGGAAACAGAAAAACTAGATTCACTCTTTAAGCAGAAAAGCCCAGACGAATTGTTTGGGCTTTTCTTTATCCAATGTCTAATATTCTATTCTATAGTTAAAATTGGAAAATCAGGTTCAGGACATGCTGAACCAAATGCACTTAGGAAACCTCCTAAATCATTCACGTTAACGAATCCATCATTATTAAAATCTCCAGGGCAGTTAGAATTATACCTGCATAAAAATATGAATCCGCATTCAGCTGTAGGATCCCAGTTAGATGCTTCAGGGTCAGTACATCCAGGAAGAGAACAAGAACCGTCATCACAGAAAGCGTCTTCGTCAAAATTACAGGCTTGTGGGTTAGTACAGCCTGGCTCTCCAAAGCAGCTTCCATCATCAGCACATGCCAGTGGGTTATAGTTACAGAAACTATCATCTGTGCAGCCAGTATAATTACCAGTACCTGAAACACATGTGTCATAAGCCGATTGGCAAATGTTATCCCAAGTAACATTAATACAAAATGCGTCATTTTGAATTCTCTGTAGAACACAACACTGAACGCCTAACACATAACCTTCTGGCGCCTCACATGCTTGTATAGCCGGGAAATTTTCATCATCGGTATTATTCGAATCAGCTGTTTCAGGGATATACCACATTTCATATCTACACCCATCATTATCAGAACAGAAGGCATTAAAATTAAAGTTACATGCAGCTGGGTCATTACAGTCTGGGTTGTCTGGTGTTCCCACCGTATTACAGTTTTCATAAGCTTCCTGACAAATAGAGTCCCAAGCAAAGTCAATACAGTATGTATCTGATGCTATTATGTTAGCTACACAACATTGGTTTTCTGCAAACTCATAGCCAAATGGAGGTTCACAAGTATAAACAGCAGGTAATCCTATAGGGCCTCCTTCTCCTTGAAGGAGGATTGGAAATTCAGATGGAATATACCATCCTTCATAAAAACACGGATCTATGCCAATTAACCCCATAGCAGATTCTTCTTGAGTAGAACCATCTTCTAAAGGAGAATTTAGAATGATATCTGGATTATAATTACAAGCCAGAGGATCTGTACAAAAACCTCCACCTATAATGCCGCTTTCAGCAGACTCTTGGGCTTGCAAGGAATAATTAAATAAGAGAAACAGAGAAGCACAAATCGCTCTCCAGTGAGAAATAGCTTTCATTTTTTTTCGATTAAGGTTGATAAAAGTTTGTACTCAAATGTACGATAAATCAGGCTAATCCTTCTTTAAAACCTCTAAAAGCTATAACGAACTACATGAAAACTACATATTCTGAAAAAAGGTTTAGCCCTTTCTAAATCCTAAAACAGTCCAGCCATTTTCTTCTTTTCTGAGAAACGATTTTAAGTTGAATTCAGAAGCTTTTTCTGTCAGCGCTTCTACATCCATAGCATAAAATCCACTCAATAGTAATTGAGAACCACTGCTCATGGCTTCAGCATACGCATGCATATCTTCCAGTAAGATGTTTCTATTGATGTTAGCTATGACAATGTCAAATTTCTCGTCTGACTTTATCTGTTCTTTTCCACCAAGTCTAGCTTCTATAAGTGAACAAGCGTTTACCTCAGCGTTTTCCAGCGTGTTTTCATAGGCCCATTCTTCTATATCTATGGCCACTAAATGACTAGCTCCCAACTTTTCAGCGTAGATGGCCAGAACTCCAGTTCCAGTTCCCATGTCTAAAACGGACTTTCCTCTGAAGTCTAGTTCAGACATAGCATCTACTATGGTTCTGGTAGTTTCATGATGTCCTGTTCCAAAGGACATCTTAGGCTCTATGATGATCTCATGCTCAAAGGATGAACTTGGTTCATGAAAAGGTGCTCTAATTCTGCATGCTTCTACCGGTTCAAAGGAACTCTCCCACTGAGCATTCCAGTTCTGCTTTTTATGAAAAATGAGTTCGTACTCCACCTCACAGAAGTCTTTGACTTCAGCAAGGGTGTTTTCTAATTCTTCTTTATCGAACTCTTCTTCAGAAATAAACACTTGTAAACCTTCTGGAATATCCACGAAGCTTTCATAACCTATTCCTGCTAAATAGGCTGTTAGCACTTCTCTAGCAGGTAAGATAGGATCTAATTTGAGCTTGACTTCTTGGTAATTCACTCTAGTAGGAATTTATGATGGCATTAAAATCTTCTGACTTTAATGAAGCTCCGCCTATAAGCCCTCCATCTACATCTGGTTTAGAGAAAATATCTTGAGCATTAGATGGTTTACAGCTTCCTCCATAAAGTATAGAAATGGAATCTGCTATTTCTGAAGAGCTTAATACTGCCAATTCTTTTCTGATAAACATGTGAATTTCTTGAGCTTGGTCTGAGGTAGCGGTTTTACCTGTTCCTATAGCCCAAACTGGTTCATAAGCTATCACACATTTTTTTACTTCATCTGCAGTTAATCCTTCTAAAGCTCCTACCAGCTGCTGCTTGACCACTGTAAATTCATTTCCAGCCTCTCTTTCTTCCAAGAGTTCTCCTATGCAAACTATAGGCGTAATATCATCCTCTAAGCATGATTTTACTTTCGCGTTTACACTTTGGTCTGTTTCACCATAGTACTGTCTTCTTTCTGAGTGACCGAGGATACAGAAGTTGATTCCAGCAGATTTTAGCTGTGTAGGACTTACTTCTCCTGTGTAAGCTCCTGATTTTTCTGCGTTGCAATTTTGCGCAGCCACATGAACACCTTCTCCTGCTAGCTGAGCTAACTCACTGGCATATATAGTCGGTGGAGAAATAATCACTCTCACATCTGAAGGCCAGTTACCAGCTAAATCATTCAGTTCGTTTACAAGTACTTTAGCCTCAGCTGAAGACTTATTCATTTTCCAGTTTCCTGCTACTATTTTTCTACTCATTTTATTTCTTTCAATTTAGTTCGGGCATGCTCTAGCACTAAATCTATCCATTTATTTAACTCAAAATCAGATGAAAACCCTTCTTCCTTCACGTATAAAAACTCCTTCATTACTCTCCCTGTAAAATTCATGGGAGAAGTGTAGGGCTTATCCATGTGATCTGGCATTTTCTCTGAAACTATCCTAACCGTAATCATATCCTTCAGTACTCCCACGGTCATTTTACCTTTGTACAAGTATGCTTTACCACCGAACATTTTCTTCTGCTCCAGTTGGAGTCCTCTATCTGCTAGGCAGTTCTCTACACGCTCTGCTATGA
This sequence comes from uncultured Comamonadaceae bacterium, assembly GCA_964616995.1. Taxonomy (GTDB): domain Bacteria; phylum Bacteroidota; class Bacteroidia; order Flavobacteriales_D; family Sanyastnellaceae; genus ASP10-05a. The sequence continues at coordinate 617 of CAZTVP010000325.1, read as the reverse complement.
GTGGATTGAATGCCATTTATTCTTTCACAAATTTAATGGCACTACCTTCTCCTATTTTCAGCATGTAAATTCCTCCATCTAATTGGCTCACATTCATTTGATTTCCGTTTAGCTGTTCTTGAATGCAGAGTTTTCCCTGAAGGTCAAAAACTTGAACGGGTGAATGGATCATGGAAGTGAACTCGAGTTGGTCTGAAACTACATTGTACCGCAGACTAAAATCTACTACCTGCTCAGTAACCGAAAGTGACTGATCTAACTGGAGCTCCATAACTACAGGTAAGTGATCAGACATATAATATAAAGCCGTCATAACACTACTCGGCACAGTGAAATTAGGCATGCATGCATTAATGGTCTGATTGTAACAATTCCCGTTATTTCCAAGTGCGTAATATGAATTTTGAACGTACTGATAGCCACCCGAACCATCTAGCAAATTCTCAGAGCAGAGCATGAAATCAAACCTATCATCTACTCCACCTCCAGCTCCATCTCCGAAAAGCGAAGAAGTTCTGGTACTCTGCGTAAGTATAGATTTATCTGGATAACTACTCGAATGCCAGTTGCCAGGCATATCTATGGGATCTTCTAGAATAATGGCGTTTTCCTGATTC
>CAZTVP010000324.1:0-3857 GCA_964616995.1 uncultured Comamonadaceae bacterium | reverse complement strand
GAGTCCAAGGATAAGTCTCACCTTATTCAGTATGTCTTCATTAGCCAAACCTCTGTAACTTTTAATAACACTGAATGGAATAAATACTAGGAATAACAACACGATTCCGACTAGTAAGAGCACATTAGCTCCTGGCCAGTGCATGAGTTTGAATAAAATACCTGTAGCTAGTGAAATAGAGGAGAGTAGTCCGATGGTGTACATGATTTGTTTCATTCTAATTTGATTTTTATGGATTGATGAAAAGTGGTATTTCTGTTCTAGAGATGGCAGACCTTCTGGAGCTATGTCATCCATTTCAGAGATAAGGAAAGTCTTTAAATCTGAAATATCATAAGCATTTTCTACCGCTGCGCAAAGGTGATCTAACAGCTCCTCTCTCAGCTCAGTACTTCTGATTCTATAGCTGCTGAGAAAATCGGTAATCTCTTTAATAGTGTTCTTATTCAAGTTCATGCTATGCTAATTTTGGAGATAAAATTCTAGAGATGGAAGAGAAGAAATCCTGAATCTCAGCCAAATATTCATCCTTTTTTACTACTCCTTCAGGCGTGAGCTTGTAGTACTTTCTGAGTCTTCCGTTTACAGTTTCCGTTTCTACCGTTACTAGTTTATCTGTAGTTAATCGTTTAAGTGCTGGATATAATGATCCATCTTTCAGAATGATCTTTCCTTCTGTGGTCTGCTTTACTTCTGAGTAAATCTCATAACCGTACATTCTGCCCTGCTTGTGTAGTAAGTTCAGAATAATAGCTTTGAGTGTTCCTTTTACTAATTCTTTAGAATACATAGTTCAAATATACATCATAATTCTATATATAGACAAACAAGGTATAAGGAACATTATTGTATCTACTTTAAAATAATCCGAAATTAAGCCTAAAACTGAAGGCTGTTAAACGGATACTTCCTCTTTCTCCACCCAGTCTCCGTGCTGGCGTATGAGTTCTATAAGTTCATCTACTGCTTCTGCTTCTGGAACATTTCGCTTGACTACTTCTTTTTCTTTGTAGAGGGTGATTTTCCCAGGGCCAGTGCCTACATAGCCATAATCTGCATCTGCCATTTCTCCTGGGCCATTTACTATGCAGCCCATAATCCCGATTTTGACACCTTTAAGGTGATCTGTTCTCACTCTTATTTTAGCTGTAGTCTCCTGAAGATCAAAGAGTGTTCTGCCACATGATGGGCACGATATGTACTCTGTCTTACTGATTCTAGTTCTAGTAGCCTGTAAAATCCCGAAAGCCGTTCTATTCAAATTCTCAGCTGCTTGGTCTGGAGCAGAAGTCATGATACCATCTCCTAATCCATCTAGTAAAAGCGCTCCATGATCAGCTGAAGAGTGGAGCTGAAAAGTACTTTCGTCCAAAGCTCGATAGCTGAAAAAATTGATAACCGGAGTTTCAATTCCTTCATTAATGAGTAAAAAATAAGCAGCTCTGATTTCAGCCATGGCATGCTCATTTTCGGTGTGAAGGATTAAGATTGACTTATCGTTTTTGCGTAGCAATGCTAAAAAAGCATCATCTAAATCTGTGTAAGTGGCCTTTATGAAATGAGTGTTTGTGAGGGGCGGATTGGAAGTGTATTGCACCGCAGAAAGCACTGGGAAATGACGGTCTTTCTGATCCCAGTGATCTAAATCCTGCAGAATACCGAGTGTTCCGGGAATCTCGAAGTCTATACTGTTTTTTCCCACATACACATAATCCGCAGCCATATCTGTCAAGCTCCACTTGTCTAATGGCACGGAATAATGAAGTCCAAAACTGAACAACGATGCAGCCGTAACCTTCTGGCGGTGACTCAGGTCATGAATCACTCTAGGAACCTCATGATCTCCTATATTTTCTACCTGGCGTGTAACTCTACGATTGTAAGCAAATGGATCAAGCGGATAAGGCTGAGGCTTGATTTCAGCTCCTTTTCTATTCTTGTAACGGTCTGCCAAAGCTTGGGCCACAGGAATTTCGTACTCTGGTTCTTCAGTGAGCGAAACTCTAATGGTATCTCCTATACCATCTTCCAGTAAAGCTCCTATACCTACCGCTGACTTTATTCTTCCATCTTCACCCTCACCAGCTTCTGTCACTCCTAGATGCAGCGGATAATTTCTACCCGTTTCTAGCATCACGCTCATAAGCATTCTATAGGCCTGAACCATTACCTGAGTATTGCTTGCTTTCATAGAAATGATGATATCATAAAAGTCTAGGTCTTCACATATTCTGATGAATTCTAGGGCAGATTCCACCATTCCTTTAGGCGTATCTCCATAGTGAGAGAGAATACGATCTGAGAGAGAACCATGATTGGTTCCTATACGCATGGCTACTTTATTCGCTTTGCAAAGCTCAACTAACGGTGAAAACTTTTCTCTAATACGCTTTAGTTCCGCTTCATAGGCCTCATCTGTGTACTCCAGCTCTTCGAATTTTTTCTTGTCTGCGTAGTTACCAGGATTGACCCTTACTTTCTCCACTATGCCAGCGGCTACCTCAGCGGCATTAGGTGTAAAATGAATGTCTGCCACCAGTGGAGTGTCATACCCTCTTTCTCTAAGTGCAGCTTTAATGGGCTCTAGATTAAAAGCATCTTTTTTAGAAGGTGCTGTAATCCTCACCAGTTCACAGCCTGCTTCTATCATTCTGATGCTCTGTTCCACAGTGCCTTCAGTGTCCATGGTATCTGTAGTAGTCATGGACTGAATTCGGATGGGATTATCTCCACCGAATCCTACTTTTCCTACCATTACTTCTCTGGTCTTAAACCTTTCATAATGGAATAAAGAAGGCGCGTAAATTTCACTGTGTGACATACACACAAATTAACGATGAATATGAATGAGATATATAACTAAAACGTGTTAATTTTCAGGCTTATGGAAGGTAACTTCTATCCTTCTGTTAGCCTCACTTTCTGCTTGTGTGGTAGGCTTAGGAAAAAGTAGTTCTTCTCCTCCTTTACCTATGGCAGTAATTCTATCTACGGCTATTCCTTGTTCTACTAAATAAAATTTTATAGCATCTGCTCGAGCCAGTGAAAGCTCATAAACATCCTGGAATTTAGTTTCTTTTCTAAGCTGTCTGCTGCTGCTTTTATCTCCGTTTACATGACCTGTAATAGTAATGGAATATGAAGGATTAGCCTTTAGAAACTCAGCCAACTGCTCTAGCTCTGGTGTAGCACTTTTATAATACCTATCACTGTTTCCGTAGAACAGGATATCATTTAGCCGAATCATCTCCGTTTCAGAATCCTCCAGTTTTTTCTGAAACTTATTATCTGCAAGCTCTATAATTCCCTCCTTCTCTTCTTCAATTATCTCCATCTCCTGAACAGCCTTCTTTAACGTAAGCAAGCTATCTAGAAGAAATTCTTCAGGAAATAGCTCCTGACATCTTTTGAGAGAAACTGGTTCTTCTTTTTCTTTCAAGAGCATCACTATCTTCACACAACGGTTAAGGTCTGCGGTGCAATTAAATGCTGGCTGCTCTTCACCTATGCTAGTGGTTTTAAAGAAGGTATTACTCACATGATTAGAATAAATGTAGTTCTTAACTGCATTCACTCTTCGTAAAGCTAAACTTTGATTATAAGCTGATGAACCAGACTTGTCTGTAAATCCTACTAATGAAATAGACTCCGGATAGAAGTTGTTTTCCCATGGGAAAATAAGGTCTATCATTTCTTGTGCACTAGAGGAGAGATGATCCTGATCAAAACCGAAAAAGACATTCGTTTCTACGCGCTTTGTTTCTAAGTTTTGACTAAAACTCACTAACGAAATAGATGTGATCAAGAAGAGTAGGGTGGCATTTTTAAAAAATGCAGACATTATTCAAGTATTAACT
>CAZTVP010000323.1:0-3869 GCA_964616995.1 uncultured Comamonadaceae bacterium | reverse complement strand
TCATTGAAAATGAAAGTCAAACTTCCGCTCAGAATAGCATCTATTCCGAGCACTTCATCACCACTTTTTACCAGATTTTGAATAGTATCTATAATCGGGAGTCCCGCTCCTACATTGGTTTCAAAGAGGAATTCAGAATTGTGCTGAAGTGCCGTTTCTTTCAACTCTTTGTAATTTTCAAATTCTGAACTGGCAGCTATTTTATTACTACAAACTACCGAAACTGCATTTTCCAGAAGCTCTTTATACACTTCGCTAACCTTAGGTGTGGCAGTGTTATCCACGAATACAGCATTCCTAGTATTGAGCTCCTTAATCTTAGCCACAAATTGATTTAAATCCGCTTTCTCAGAACTGGCATCTAGTTTTTCTTTCCAATTATCTAGACTGATTCCATCTTCTGCTATGAGCATTTTTCTAGAATTGGTCAATCCAGTGACTTGGAGATTAATCTTATGAGTACTCATCAGGCTTTCCTGCTGAGATTTTATCTGTTCTATGAGAGTTCCTCCCACATTTCCTACTCCTACTAAGAAAAGGTTGATGGTCTTCACCTCAGATGCAAAGAAACCTTCGTGAAGTGTGTTCAGTGCCTTCTTCACCTCAGCATTATCTACTACTATAGAGATATTTCGCTCCGAACTTCCCTGAGCTATGGCTCTTATGTTTATTCCGTTCTTACCCAGCGAGTAAAGTGTTTTTCCACCTATACCGGCTTTTCTCTTCATGTTATCTCCTACTATGGCTATGATGCATAGGTCACTTTCTACTTGAGCAGGAGTAACTTTCTTTCTATGAATGTCTATCTCAAATTCCTCGTTTACAGCAGCTATGGCCGCTTCCACATCTGAAGTAGAAATAGCCACTGAAATAGAGTGCTCAGAAGATGACTGAGTAATCAACACCACATTGATTTTATTTCTAGCCAAAGCACTAAATAGCCTACCGCTAAAACCTGGTACTCCTACCATTCCTGCTCCAGTAAGCGTGAGTAATGATATTCCGCTTATGCTAGAAAGACCTCTTACTGGCCCAGCTTTTCCCTCTATCTTTCTGCTTATGAAGGAACCTTTGTCTTCCGGTTTAAAGGTGTTCTTAACTACAATAGGAATATCTTTTTCTAGCACTGGATGGATGCTTGGCGGATAGATAACCTTAGCGCCAAAGTGCGAAAGCTCCATGGCTTCTTCATAACTCAGAGAGTTAATGACCTTAGCAGTATTCACGACTCTAGGGTCAGAGGTGAGCATTCCGCTTACGTCTGTCCATTTTTCGAATTGCACCGCGTTTAAACCATAAGCATATAACGCTGCACTATAATCACTTCCTCCTCTACCCAGTGTAGTAGTTTCTCCAGCTGCTGTACTCCCTATAAATCCTGGAGCTAGCATCACTCGCTCTTCTGACTGGAGAGTAGCTATCTGTTCATATGTAGTTTTTAAATCTACCGAAGCAGTGGTGAAGTGTTCATCTGTACGAATCATTTTTCTGGAATCTACCCAACGAGTAGGAATTCCTGATTTGTTCAGATATGCAGCTATGATAATGGAACTGAGTAACTCTCCTGTGCTTACTAAAAAATCCTGTGTTCTAGGAGATAAATCTTTTACAAGATAAGCTCCGTAGCACATCTGCTCGAAATCGTTTAGAATGTCTTTTACCTGACTCATGGTCTCAGGCGCTTCTCCAAGTAAATCCATGATAGCGTGCATGTGACGGTCTCTTATGGCTTGGGTTTCTGACTTGTATTCGGCTGAGCCTTGAGCGGCTAAATTTCCAGTTTTAATGAGCTGGTCAGTAATACCAGAAAAAGCGCTTACAATGACAAAAAGCCGTTCATTTTCATGTCGGCCTTCTATAATGTCTTTTACGTGTTTTATAGTTTCAGGCGAGGCCACGCTAGAACCTCCGAATTTTAGTATGTACATAGGGTGGTATTCTTAACAGCTAAGATATACGATATGCGCATTTATGAGTTACATATCTAAACCTATCGTGCTTGTGAAATCAGTTCACTTTTAAGTTTGATTAGCTCTAAGCTGTTTAAAGTCTTTTTGGCTAATTTTCAGCTCGGAAGTATTTCCGTTGTTTTTAGCCAATACCATTTCTAAATCTTCAAAAGCTCCATGGAGGTCTCCGAGCTTAAATTTCACAGCTCCTGTAAAGTTTAAAATCTCGTATTTATTAATAGGATTAGAGGATAGTGCGGTATTGAAATCTTCTAAGCTATCTTCTAGTAAGTTCATATTGAACTGAGCAACTGCGCGGTAAAAATAAAATCCAGGCTCATCTGGAAGAAGCTCTATGGCTTCACAGTAGTACTTGTAGGCTTCGTCATACCTTCCTGCTGATGCGTATAGCTTTCCTAATTTGATGAGCGAGTATGGTGTTCTTTCAGATTTGTATTGATTCTCCATGTCGAATTAAAGATTAAGAGCTTGTTATTTTTTGTTTGAATTGATAGGTGCAAATTTGAATCTACAATGAAGCTTTGTTTGTAGTAATCCATCTTACTTTACCTGTAAGAAGAAAGTCTAAATGCCCGAGGTGAAATTCTATGAAAGAACATTTGCACCGCGCGTAAACGCTCTAGCAGAGGCGAGTAATCAGAATACACGGGCTTATTTATGAACCACTTAGAACGTTTTAGATAGCCTTTAACGAAGATGTATCTCAACGGGGTTTCACCGGCACGAGCCACATGTTCGGAGTAAGCTTCTAGGTTATGTTCCATGCTAAAATGCTCTCTCACTAAGCCTAGATTTATGGAAACCAGTTGGCTTAAACTCACTCTTTTCTCTCCTGGCAAATCATTTGGGAAGTTCAATAAAACGGAGTCATACTCTTGTTTAAGCCTGTTTAAAAGGTCTCCTAATCGTTGAGCATCTTCTATCCATGAGAGGTTTAAGTTCAGCTCAGAATTGGCAGAAAAGTCCGTTATCTCTTCGATTCCCTCTTTTTTAGAAAATGAAACCAATACGGTATTTAAGCCCAGCGCTTGAAACGCCTTATTCAAATTGGCAGAAAATCGTAGTCCATCTTTTTTCCCGTAAAGCGTGTGAATTCCTATTACTGAATTAGCTTCGGTTCTGGTCAATTGATTGATTTTAAACTTTAATTCCTGACTAAAATTTAAAAACTCCTCATGATGCATAGAACCATTCATTTGAAACTGAAAAGGCTTCTTAGGAGAGAACAAGAACCTGTTCAGCGTAGCCAATGGTGCATGGCCTATTAGCTGCTGAATTTGGGTTTCAGAATAGATTCTTCTTCCTCTCAATCCATCAATAAAAACTAAAATCAAGGGAAGAAATAAGAAGATAAATACACACACAATGTAGCCTTCTCCCTTCAGCGGTGCAAAGGGTTTCCGCTTAGCAGTAGCTTCTTCCAACACTCTAACTACAGTAGAATTATACTCGGAAGCCATCAAAGATTCTTGATACTTCTTGTTCAGTTTTACCAACTGCTTTTGGAAATAAGCCTGCTGAGATTCTATAATCTCTATCCTTTGAAGCGCTGTGGCTTCAGCCACAAGACTTAGATTTAACCTATTCAACTCCTCCTCTGTGCTTTCAGTGAGCAATTGTAGATGAGTCAACGCCTGTTCAACCTGACCTTTTATTTCCGCATAAGTAGTGTTTAGCTGTTCATTTAAAAGTACCATAGAAGGACTGGCAGGATTACTAGTAACAGCTTTAGCCTCTAGCTCGGAGCTTAACTTATAATACGTACGCACAAGTCTCTTTAACACTGGAAAATCATTCTGAAGAAACTCAGGAATATTTACTTTTTCAGTCCCAGTCTTCGATGTTAAATCAGCATTCAGAAGCTCGGAATAGTTGGTATTGAGCTTTTCTAATTTTTTC
>CAZTVP010000322.1:0-3874 GCA_964616995.1 uncultured Comamonadaceae bacterium | reverse complement strand
GCTAACAGGTATTGGAGGACAGTTTGATAATGAGTCTCCTTATGATTCTGGATACCAGATTTTACCAAGATACATAGAGGATGTGCCTGAGAGTGTAAGTGCTGAATTCGAGTTTGTAGAGGAGAATTCTACGGTAACTGAAGATTCGGAGAATGAGTTCTTCGGACCTGGAATTGCTTATTTCCAAGGGTTGAACAATAATCTTACATATACTTGGGAAATTAATGGAGATATATCGGAAGGTTTGTTTGTAGAAATCGAAGTAGATAATGCAGATTGGAATGGTGTGCCACAAGAATTAATAGTAACAGCCACTGACGGATTTTGTGAGGTTACTAATACTGTAAGTATTACTTTTTCATGGTTTGGTATAGATGAACAATCCATGAATTCATTAACTATTTTCCCGAACCCTACTGCGGAAGAGCTAACCTTAGAAATACCTGAACAAGGAACGCTAAGAGTATTAAATAACCTTGGTCAAACGGTTAAAATGATTTCTAACGTAGTTCCAGGACAAGAAGTAATCAATGTTTCTAATTTAGGAACTGGTTCATACTTCTTAGAGATTCAGACAGAGGATAGTCTTTACCGTTCTCAGTTCATTAAGAAATAAGACCAAACTCACTATATAAGTTTAAAAGGCTTCCTACATGGGAAGCCTTTTTTGTTCAATCCTTAAAAGGAACAGTCCTAAAATAACCACTCAGCCAAGGCTGCATCTTGTATTCTACATTACTAGGAAGTGCTTTAGACTGCGCTGCAGAAGAAGGCTTAATAAGCAATGTGTCCATTCCAGCTATAAACTTTATTTCTATCGGGTAATCAGCTGGAGTTCCTTCAGCCCATCTATACTTTAACTCCGCATTAGAACCATCTTCATCTATGAAAACGCTGTACGCCAATTCTGGAGGATTAGCATCTCGAAGCATTTTATCAAAGATGATTTTAAAATCACACTCGCATCTGTCTAGGAAGAACTGCTCAAACTCTGCTGAGGTAATCTGCTTGTCTCTGAACTCTACTTGTATTTGCTTGAGAATCTCGAAGAACAGAGGGTCATTTTTCATTTGCATCCTGAGCGTATGCATGAGCTGTGCTCCTTTCTGATAAATATCTTGGTCTGCATAAGCTGCCCAGCTGGAATAACGCACATCCATTACTTTTTGTACCGGTCTTTTATTCCTAATTCCCCAGTACATCTGGTTTCGGCAGTATTTTAGGTAACTGTCAAATCCAAATAGCTGTTCAGCCACTAAGTTCTCAGCGTAAGTGGCTAATCCTTCATGCAGCCAAATGTCTCCATAATCTGCTGCTGTTAAACTGTTTCCCCACCATTCATGAGCTATTTCATGAACTAGTGTGGTGTTTATATTTTCCCAGTCGAGTTCATAGTCGCTGCCCATGGCTATGCAGCCTTGGTGTTCCATAGCACTGAAAGTAGATTCCACAAACTTGATTCCATCATTCCACCATGGATATTCTCCAAATAGTTCCTCAGAGGTCTTCATAATCTTCCCAGTTTGAGCATAAAAAGCTCGGCCAGCCTCTTCATTTTCTCGGAGAACGAAGTATTCTAAAGTCCGTTCTGTTCCATTGATATCTGTATAAGGCTCCGAGAACTTTACGAAGTCTCCGGCATTGAATGAGATGTTATAAATGTTAATGGAGTTACTGACTTTCCATTCGGTGTAGTTCCTTTTATTTCTGTTTTCCATGCGGAGCAATTTTCCATTGCATGCTGCCACAAGCCCTTCAGGAATATCCAATCGAATCCGAACGCTATCTGGTTCATCTATCAGCAGGTCTTTACAAGGAAAAAGATAACCCACGCCTATTCCCTCGGTTTGAGTAGAGAACAATGAGTTACCAAGGCTGTCTTCTTTCCAAACGATAGGCCCTTCTCCCAGAATATTCGGAGGTTTTCCGTGGTAATGAAAGGTGAGTTCTAAGGATTCGCCATCAGAAACGTTTTCATTAAAAATGATGTACACTAAGTCACGTTTGCGCTTGTATTTCAGTGGTTTTCTGCACGTAACAGAATCTATTTTTAAAGATTTATGAAGGTCTATGAGTATGGTATCTTGGTCTTGAGTAAAGTCCATCCAAATCTGCATGCTTCCTTTGATTTTTTTGTTTTCAGGAAAAACAGAAACTTGCCAGTCGTAGTAGGTTATATCATAAGAAGAACGCATGTCATTATTAGCACCAGCCAGATAACTGTACTTCCCAAACTTCGGGAGGTTGGTATCGTTGTCTAACCTGTAGTACTTTATAAATGGTGTGTATTTACATCCTAGAAGAAAAACTACGGTACAGCAGAAAAAAAGAACTCTCTGAATCATAAAACAAACTTAGCATTAGTTTCTAAATTCGTTTCATGGCTTTAAAGACCAATTCTAAACACAATTACATCTTAGGCACAGACCCTAAAGAGCTTGAAAGACTGGGGTATCAACACAGCATTTGGGCAGCAGAAGCAGTTCAAGCTTGGAAAACCGCAGGAATAACCAGAGGAAGCACAGTACTCGACTTAGGCGCTGGGCCAGGGTTTTGCACCGCAGAGTTAAGCCACTTAGTAGGTTCTGAAGGGAAAGTAATAGCCGTAGATAAATCACCTAATTAAATAGAATACTGCAAGCAGAAACAGTCTATCCTAGACAATGTAGAGTTCGTCCTGTCCGATTTTTCTGAGTTAGACATAGCACCGGAATCCATTGATTTCGTGTACTGTAGATGGGCGCTGGCTTGGCTAGAAATCCCAGTAGAAACTATACGGAAAGTAGCGTCATTTTTAAAGCCAGGAGGAAAGTGGATAGCTCAAGAGTACCTGAACTGGGGAACATTTAAGGTATATCCAGAAAACGAACATATCCACACCGTAATAGAAGCCGCCAGAAGAGGATGGAGAGAGATGGAAGGTGATATAAATATTGGAAGGCTTCTCCCAGAGCTATTTCAAGCGGAGGGAATGGAAATAAAGGAAATCTATCCCATGAGTAAACTCGGGAGGTCTAAGTCAGAGACATGGTACTGGCCGGGGACGTTCTATGAAATCTATACTTATAGATTAATAGAACTAGGATTACTCACTGAACAGCAGCGCTCCGATTACTTGACCGCTTGGGAAGAAACAGAGAATAATCCCGCAGGATATGTGGTGTGTCCTAGTATGGTTACGGTGATAGGGGAGAGGAAATAAAACCCCTTACTCCACCACCAACTTCTGGGTAATTACCTCACCTTCCGTTTCTAACTGAACCAGATAAACTCCTGAAGATAGTTCAGCCGCATTAAAGAAATACTTGTTTTCTCCAGCAGAAAGAGTTCCAGAGAAAACGTTCATTACCTCTTTTCCATTCATATCAGTAATGTTCACAGTTCCTTCTGCCGACTGGCTTGAAAGTACTGGTATTACTGTGATGGCCTTAGCAGGATTAGGATAAACATCTAATAGTTCTGCTGTAGCTTGTTCGTTAACACCTACCACTCCTAGAACTCTGAAATTCCAGTATCCTTCAGGTGCAGGCATGGGTCTGTTCATTTCCTTTCCAGACTGCGCCTCAGCATGAATGTAGTATTCAAGTGTACTTCCTACCGCCTGAGCAGGAATAGCTGCTGACCAGTTGTTTCCATCTGTATTGGTCATACTCGCTACAGCATAATCTGTTTCTCCTGCTAGCCTCCAGTGTAGACTTACATCTGCTACTCCAGACCTATGGTTTACATAAGCTTCTACAGCATAAGTTCCTTCAGTTTGAAATGTATCTTCGAGCGGGTCGTGTGAGATGAGCAAAGGGTCTTCCACGCCTACTGAGTGCGTAATACAATGGAGTGCTCCTGCGCTAGAAATAATTGGCCCATGGCTGTCATC
>CAZTVP010000321.1:0-3880 GCA_964616995.1 uncultured Comamonadaceae bacterium | reverse complement strand
TTCCATTTCCATAGATATTCCTTGGTTTACAATCATCTTTCATGATGATATGACCATTATTCGGAATTAGATCTCCGTTTAAGGTTAAGTCTCCAGACATAGTAATCGTAAACCCATTAAGGTCTAATGAAGCGTTCTCCTCAATGGTCACATGTCTTAATTCTACATCTTTCTCAAGGGTGATACCGTGGGTCTCTTTGACAGTGAAATTGTACGTTTCACCGTCTTGAAAAAATGTGTCTCCTGTTACATCTAAAAGTGTGTAGATCTGATCGGTAGTGGTTCCACTGCCTACAGTTTGTTGGTTCTGGAAAGGTGAATTCAAATCACCTGGGTCACCCACAAAACCACAGATTCCATCTGCTTCTTCTTGATTCGTGTATCCGTCACCGTCACAATCTGCATCTGGGTCAAGTACACAACATGAAATATCGTTATTAACTGTAAGCGTTAAATCAGCGCTATCTGAACATCCACTGGCATCTGTATAAGTTACCGTATAAACTCCTGAAAGACCTGTTCCTGCTGAAGATGACAGATTAACCGTTCTAGTGTTTCCTGTAAATCCATTAGGTCCTGTCCATGACCAAGTGTTAGCATTGGTAGCTGGCCATGCACTCATGGTTACAGCTGTTCCTTCACAAACTTCCATTTCGCATACCTGCTCCCAACCATTACCTACGTTGAAGTAACATAAAACTTCTGGATTTGGGTTTACTGAAAGTGTAAATTCTTTAGAGCTTGAGCATCCTGTAACAGTATTGGTAGCAGTGGCTGTGTATGTTCCTGCATGGGTACTTTGCGCAGCTGCTGCTATTTCAAAATCATGACAAGCAGTGTTTAAAGTGGTATTGTACCCATTCGGGCCGGTTACGGTCATAGACCAATCCGAGTCACATCCTGGTGCTGAAAATTGAACTTGCGTCCCTTCACACACTGAAATATCACAGTCTGATTCTACAAACCAACCTGCACCATCTAAATTGAACTCACATTCAAAATCTGGTGTAGATGAATCATCTACTATTACATTTTGATTAGCTGTAGTGGAGTTTCCGGTACTATCCGTGAATGTCCAAGTTACCACATTAGTTCCTGGTGTAGTGTAAGTAAGTGGGTCAGTAGTGGTACCAGTAATAGTTCCATCACAAGCGTCTTCTGTTGTAGGTGCGGTTACCGTTACCTCACAGCCTCCTGAAACATCTGCTAATACTGGCGTTAATGGGTCAGTCCCATCTGTTAAAGTAATATCTTGGGTACATGTAACTGAGTTCCCTGCATAGTCAGTAGCAGTCCATGTAATCGTGGTAGTTCCTACTGGATAAGTACCGCTGGCATCTGCTGTTCCGTTAATATCATTTGTTAATACTACTATATTTGGAGTAGAATCCGTTTCCCAAGAGCTTGCATCCATATTATGTAAGGTTCCGTTATTAGCTCCTTGATTAGATGCTCTATCCATGAGGGTATTTCCCGCATTTCCTCCTTCAAAATTATAATAAGCTACAAGTCCAGTTTCTGAGCCTGAAAGTGCTACTTGCTTATGTGTATTAATTTCTTCAGCTGTTCTGGCAGTTTTCCAATAACGCACCTCATCTATACTTCCTTCAAAATATTGATTATTTCTAGAGCCATTCTCAGAGGTAGCCTCTGACCCATCTCCTATGAAAGCAAATCTAGTATTAGCCGTTCCTACAGCTGCGCCTCCGTGAGCATTAGTTACTCTTCCTATTTCCACACCTTCTGCATAGGCGATTTTATCCGTACCATCGTAAACTACTGCTATATGGTGCCAGTCTCCGTCATTTAGAAGTCCTGTAGTTCCAGCGTACATATCTTGGACATTAGTTCCTGCTGCGCGTGTGGCAAATCCTAAGGTTCCATTACCAGCTATGAAAACGTTAAAAAATTCACTTCTATCAAAGTCTAGAATAGCCCAGTTGTCAAAGTTCCCTCCAGAAAAATCGGTTTTCACCCAAGCCTCAGCTGTAAATGCTGGAATAGAATTAGCACCACTTTCAGATAGATTTAGCGATACATAATCATCTACTCCGTCAAAAGTTAGAACCGTTCCGCAGTTATCTGAAAATGTAGGTTGAGTTACGGTTATAAATTCTTCACAGTCAGCACCTGTAGTAGCTGCTGTTATAGCTGAAGCACATGTCAGTACTGGATCCGTTCCATCTGTAACTGTTACACTCTGCGGTGCAATGGTAGAATTACCAGAGCCATCCGTAAATGTCCAATTGATGGTATATGTTCCTTGAGAATTATAATACAATGGATCTGAGGTGGTACCTGTAATAGTTCCATCACAGCTATCTGTGGTAGTGGGAGCAGTTACGGTTATCTCACACTCAGCGGTTAATGGAGCCAAGATAGGCGTAACAGGGCCAGAAGTATCTGTACAATCTGAATCTGCACAGTCGGTGTCACCGTCTAAATCATTGTCTATTCCGTCTGTACAGTTGTCTTCCGAACAGAATGCAGTATAAATATCATCTAAGAAATAAGGAGAGGTTCCTCCTGCTGGAGCAGAATAACCATCGGAACCAGCTATAGTTCCATCGGCATTTATTCCTGTTCCATCTACAGTAGAATCATCATTAGCATCTGTAAATCCAGCTTCTACAGTATCTATACAGCCATCGTCATCACTATCGGTATCCATGTGATTTGGCGCACTATCATTATCTGGATCTAGGCAGATATCTCCTGCTAAAATTGACAATGGAAGATTTTGTTTTGTTATGGATGCACTTTCCCATTGCACCGCTAAGAATTCTCCTCCTTGATTTTCAAAAAAAGTAAATTCAATATCATGTAAACCTCTAACGAGTGTTATTTCTCCTTCTCGTTCTACTACTCCATGAAGTCCATCATTACTGACTACAAGTTCTCTATCTATGAAAAGCTTACTTCCATCATCACTAGAAGTGTAGAAAGTGTACGTATCAGCTTGTTCTATCCAGATATACCCTTTATACCTTATGGAGAATGTGTTCTGATCTGAAGGCGTGTGAATCTGATAGAGGTTATCTACATCTATAAAACTGGTGTTTCCAGAAGCTAAAAATCCAGATGTAGGAATGTTATCTACGGTATAACTACTAGGTACTATATCATAGAATTCGTATGAAATTTCGCCCAAACAAGGAGCTATTTCATCATAATCTGAAATTCCGTCATTGTCATCGTCTAAATCGAAAATGTCTGCTACTCCATCATTATCGTTATCTGGACATCCGTTAGGTCCGTCTCCCCATAAACTAAGACAGTCATCATCTACATTCAGCACTCCGTCTGAGTCGCAGTCTCCTATGGATAAACCTGAAGGATTAGGATAGCATGGATCTAAAGCCGCTGCCGAATCTTCTTCATCTTCATTTAGAACTCCATCTCCATCACAGTCGCCTCCAGCTACCGCCAAAGGATTAGGATCACACGGAGAAAGTGCCGCTTCTGCTGAAGCTTCGTCTCCATTGTTAACCCCGTCACCATCACAGTCTCCAAGTGGATCTGCTAATGGATTCACATAGCAGCTACAGTCTATAGCTACGCCACCAGTGGTAGCCTCCATGGCTCCAAAAAACACTCCACTATCCCATGCTGCATCTCCTACATCTGCCAGAGCAAGTTTTAATTGATAGCTACCAGCTTGTAATCCAGACTGAATGGCATAAATGGTCTTAGTAACACCATCAAATTCTGTTTCTACAGGAAATGGTGCAGTTGTATTATCAATATATAAATCTGCGTGTGTTAAATCTGAATCTTGTCCACTTCCGAAATCACCACATGTACCATTATTGATATAATTAATAGCAACTGGGTTATCGGTTCCTGGCACAAGTGATATAGGTCTAAAACCATCTATCCC
>CAZTVP010000320.1:0-3904 GCA_964616995.1 uncultured Comamonadaceae bacterium | reverse complement strand
CGAGAGTATCTTGGGCTAAATCCAGTAATGGATAATTGGGATAAAATTCCTTTCCCAGGAGATAATTCAAGACCAGATTCTTGGCTTTTTTTTGATGGAGATGTTTTAAAAAGACAGATAATTACTCAACCTGATTCCTATCAAGAATTTCAATATTCGGATGAAACTAGGGGTAGGGAATATCTACTACCGAAAACTAAAAAAGGAAAAGAAAAAAAACTTACGCCTAGTGTATTAGAAAAGCGTCAACCCCAAGGTGTCTATTTTTTATGGAATTTAAAAAATTATCGAATCTCGAACTTTAGAAGCCAAACGGACCTTTTTAGATTCGACCACGAAAGCCCAACAATCGAGGATTGGATTAAGCAGTTTATTTCGCAATCGAATTCATCTTACAGAGAAGAAATCGAAAAATTTAAAAATGGAAAAAGAAAAAGGGTCAAGTATAAGGATGGTGATTTTTTTGTTTTTCGATTAGATAGACAGCTTTTTGGTTTTGGGAGAATCCTTCATGATATCACAAAATTTCGTTTAGTAAATCAACTAGATAAAAACCATGGATTATTCAATCTAATGGGAAAACCTATATTGTGTAAGGTGTATCTGTGTCTGTCAAAGTCTCCAGATTTCGATTTAAATGAGCTTAAACGACAAAAGTCATTTCCTAGTGAATATGTCTTTGACAATCATATTTATTATGGTCAAAACCCAATAATAGGAAGCATTCCTTTGGAAGAGGAAGAGATAGAATATCCAATTTCGTATGGTAGGAGTATTGGATATGGAAGCGAATCAGTATTTCTTCAATGGGGTGCTATTCATAAGGAGTTACCGAAGAGTTCTTTTGCTAAATATCTTGACGGAATAAATAAGTTTGTCTCTGAAGATAGTCCTAGTCGGAATATGAACAGTCCATTTAGAAAAGATTCAATAGGCTTTAATTTATCTGTGAATAAGGTAATTATGAATATATGTCAAAGCAAAAATTCAATTTTTCCTTATTGGGAAGAAAAAGTCTTTAGAAGAATTTATGATTTAAGAAATCCTGTTAATGAAACTATTAGAAAGGAGATATTTAAAAAGTTTAAATTGAATCCTGAAAAGACTTATTTTGATAATAGAAATAATTCCTCAAGGACCGTATTGGGAAATTGGTTTAAAAGGAAAAAATGAACAAGGTTTGACACTTAATATCAAATCAAAGGGTCTTTCATCCCTCCAACCCTCATATTCCAACCATCAAAGTATCGTAGTCCCAAACTCCTCAGAAAGCTTTGATTTCACTTCGTCCAAGTGTTTTTTCTGAGTTAGCAATTCCATCAACTCCTGGTCGGCTAGTTCTGGATTTTTAAGTGTTTCTTGCAGCGCTTTACTCTGAATTCTCAGTTGCTTCAGTTTTAATCTAAACACTACATCTTTCACTGCTTTTTTCAGCTTCATGTCTTCTGTTTCAGGATAAACTTGGTGCTTATCCGTCCAGTTATCACTCAGCTCAAAGGCATCTGAAAGAATATCTGCGCAAAGTTTTCCTACCCTCAAGTCTTCATGCTGAGTGAGGTGTTTGACTTCTAAGAAATCATTGTTTTCCAGTGCTCTTCCGTATTCGTCTATGATTTTATTACAGGTAGAATCATTCAGCATTACCTTATCTACTTGAATTTCAGAAATCAAGTATTCAGCCACCGTTATTTCTATAAGTTCATCGGAGGCTTCCTCATCGCCATCCGAATTTTTATTGAACTGAAGAATTCTATTTCCATAAGTAAGCAGCAGTCTTATCAGGTCTTTTTCTTGGTCTTGGCTGCTGAGCTCATTTGCTTTTTGGGGCTCGGGAATACCAGATTTAGTAGGCTCTTCATTAGGAATAGAACTGGAGTGCTGTCTGTTGTATTCCTTTTTTAAGTTGGTTCTGAGCAGCTTATTTATCTCTGAAATCAGCACCTCTTCCTGAATATCCATCAGGCGGCTGCATTCTTTCAAGTAAATAGAACGTTTTATGGCATCAGGCATTAGAGAAATCGACTCCACTACATCTCTAATAAGTCCTGCTTTTTTAATAGGGTCGCCAGCGGCTTCCTCTAATAACAAGTCTGTTTTAAAAACCATAAAGTCCTTAGAATTCTCTTTTAAGAACCTAGAAAACTCCTCTGTAGAAAGCTGCTTAGCATAAGAATCAGGGTCTTCACCTTCTGGGAAAAGCACCACTTTTACATTCATGCCATTCTTAAGCAGAAGGTCTATTCCTCTGAAAGCTGCTTTAATTCCCGCAGCATCACCGTCAAAGAGAATTGTAATATTCTGCGTGTAACGCTTGACCAGCTTTATTTGCCCTTCTGTAAGAGAAGTTCCAGAACTAGAAACTACGTTTTCTATTCCGTTCTGATGGAGCGCTATCACATCGGTATAACCTTCCACCAAGTAACATTCATCTTCCTTAAGAATTCTGTTCTTAGCTTGATAAAGACCGTAAAGAACGCGGCTCTTATTATAAAGGTCATTTTCAGGCGAGTTGAAATACTTGGCTATTTTCTTGTCGCTCCTCAGCGTCCGCGCCCCGAAACCTATGACCTTTCCACTCACATTGTGAATCGGAAAAGTTACTCTCCCTCTGTAAAAGTCGTAGGGTTGTCCATCTTTCTCTTTAGACAGACCGCTGTCTAACAAGTATTTGAGTTTATAACCTCTACTAAGAGCGGTTTTAGTGAACTCATGTCCTTTTCCCGGGCAGTAACCCAGATTAAATTTTCGAATGATATCTTCCCTAAATCCTCGCTCGTAGAAATAGCTTAAACCTATAGAACGACCTTCTTCATTTTCGTGCAGCTGATTGATAAAATACTTCTCCGCAAAAGCCACCACAATCCCCAGATTCTCTCGGTCATTTTTCTGCTCCTCCTGTTCCTCGGTAAGCTTTTCCTCTATGATTTCTATGCCATACTTGTTGGCTGCCCAGCCCAGTGCTTCAGGATAAGACATCTTCTCATGTTCCATCAGAAAAGTGATAGCATTCCCACCTTTTCCTGTACTAAAACACTTGAAAATTCCCTTGGCTGGCGAAACATAGAACGAGGGTGTTTTCTCATCTGTAAAAGGACTACGGGCCTTGTAATTGGCTCCGGCTTTTTTCAAATGCACGAACTCACCTATGATATCCTCTATGATAAGGGCATCAAAAATTCGGTCTATGGTCTCTTTATTAATCATTTTTTTCGCGGTGCAATAGAAGGATTAACTTCCCTCCAATATCTTTCTGAAAAATCGGACAGGAAAGGTACAAACGATTTAAAGAATCTGAGGAAAAAGTGGCTCAGAAAAATATGAAAACTCCTAGTGAGGGAGTTATACTAAATGTGCCTTAGAAAACTTAAAATAGACAGAGCATAACCTCCAAAGAATAATCATATCTTTATGCCGCTATGCGTAAATCGTTTAATCTCTTAATTATACTATTGTCAGTCATGCTGTTAGCAGCATGTGATGACACTGCGCAGAGCGAAGTTTCCCAAGATAAAAATCCAGATGCTCAGGAACTGTCTAAAATGTACGGAGCGGAGCTAGGAGATGACATAGATTATGTGATGGAACGAGTAAGACCTCACGTAGTTTCTGAAATGCCTGATGAGATTACGGCTCGTATTCCACTGAATATGAAGGATTCCACTTTTTATGATATAGATTACGATTTTAAAAATGGAAGTCTCTACAGCATAGATTTAGACATTTATCCAAAAAGCCCTTCTGACTGTGCTGAACTATACGCTGACTTCAAATCGTTCTACAATAAGTCCTACGGAGCAGGAAGTGAAGACCAGGGTTATATCGTTTGGTACACGAAGACTAAAGCTGGTCAAGACGTTGAAATCACTATGATAGATGAGAGTAAATCTCATAAAAAACCATACTT
>CAZTVP010000319.1:0-3907 GCA_964616995.1 uncultured Comamonadaceae bacterium | reverse complement strand
ATCAGAGTAAAAAGGAAAGACTCTTTTTAAGAAATAGTTTAATTTCCATTCTCTATTACGTTTTGCTCTTTGTTCAGGTGTAGAATTATCATGACAGATAGTTCTATAAGGATATTCAAACCTAAGGTAATTAGATAGCTCCACATTCCATACATACTGACCAGTAGTATCCAATTTAACATACAGTGTAGAATTTCCATCATGAATAGGATCAGGGAATGGAAATAGTGAGTCATTCTGTATTACCCTGTTAAATGACGGTTTTCTTTTAACGGATTCATTATAAGCACCTTCTCTGAAAATAAAATTAAACTCTTCTATCGTCATTCCCGCTATGCATTTTCCATATACTGCCACACTATCTACATAATCTTCCAAGGGAAGGTCTGTAACTCTAACGGTTATATTATGCTGATTTACCGAAGAATTCTTTTCTAGAAAAGCTATGAACTGGTGAACACATCTTTCTTCAGGAGGCAAATAATCGAGCTCGTATTCTTGTTCATGTTTTTCTTTTTGATGCTGAAGTTTTCTTTGCTGCTTTAGCTCCATTTCTTCTTCTCTGGTGAGCTCAGCATCATAATGAATGTATTCGAATGAGACGAAATCATTCTTCTTGTCAAAGCGAGGAATTACCTTAAAAGTATTTCCGTTCAGCGTATCTAAATCTTTAGTAAGCCCCTCAAATGCCAAAATATCGTTTTCATACTGGTTATTACGAGTAGTAATGCTGAATAACAATTTGTGGTTTAACCCCACAAGACAGGGAGTTATACTATCACAATATGATTTGAGTTCATCTACCGATTTTTTCCAAACCCAATCTTTATTTTGATTTCTTACCCTTGATTTATAGGACAAATACATGTATTCATCTATACAAATAGGAACTTCTCTTTGTGCAAAGCTTGAAACACTTATAACTAGACCTATTATCAAAAGAATCAGACGTATAGGTTAAAGATAGGCTCTGCTTAAGCAGGTTTGGGTTAATGAAATGTTAAAGGAGTGGAATCAACAGATTAAAGCTACCTCATTTCATAAACAACAGTAATAGTCTGCTTCAGAACGATATACTTATCAATTCCTTTTGATGTGCCCACAGCTTTAGATAGCATACTAAGAGGTGGATAAAGCGTAAATTCATTGTTCTGTACCAACTGAGCTTTAGTTAAATCTTCAGCTTGAGTTTCAGAAACCGAGATTATCTCTCCGAGTTTCTTATTTAATAAGCCAGCCGTTACACTGCCTTCCTTTCTAGATTTGTCAAGCAGCCGTTTTTTGAGTTCTCTTTTTTTTGAACTAGACTCTATGGTTTTCATCTCGAGGATATTCCCAGAAACGTTTGAGTATTTTTCTATTTCATTTAAAAAGTTCATTAAAGAGCTTCTCGAAGTTGTTTTGATGATAACTGATTTTAAAATACCCTCTGAGAAGATTGAACTTGAAGCTATAGGATCCTCTTTCAAAATGAATATTTCTGAATCATTTTTAATGATTTGTTCAAGTTGATCATATTCCAGTATTTCAGTTTGTTTAGCTAATGATTCAAATTGATCAACCTCTTCCCTGTTTATAGTTAAAAGATAAGTCCATATATCTGGAGCCACATGTATGGTGTCTGTTACTTCTACCTCAATGGTTTGGGCAGCTAGAGCAAGTGGAAACAGAACAAAGCTAAGCATGAAGACAACTGACAGTTTCATTGGTTATATATTAAAGTTACTTTTCCTTAAAAGTAAGTTTTAACTGCGAACTCGAACTGATCCATGAATATTTTCTTAAAAGTAGAAATATTATTCTGTTCATAGAATATCAGCATTGCCTTTTTGTACTCTACCGAGTCTATAGTTCTAAATGAGATTGGACAATGCTTATTATTCATCAAACATGCATTGCTCACTATCCTTGCCGTTCTCTTGTTTCCATCACTAAATACCTGAATGTAAGACAATAGAACCAAGATCAAAAGTGCTTTTTCAAATACGTTCGACTTAGCGTTAACCAAACTACACATATGTTGAAGAGCGTCTCGAATTTGATATTCATTATCCAAAGGTCTGTAGTTCGTACCTGTAATCCCAACTCCTCTGGTTCTGATATTTCTGTCCACTCCCAAGTCTTTAATGAGAATGCCATGAATATCTTCTATGCGCCTAATTTCTATAGGGTCAAGATAATCCGGATTTTCAGCAATAAAGTCCAAAGCCTCCTTATGATTGAGTAACATGATAGCCTCATCCTTATGTTTTCCTTGAGCGGTTTCTTTCTCTTTCAGCAGCCTTTCTGTTTCAAGGAGTGAATAGGTGTTTCCTTCTATTTGAGAAGATTTCCAACTTAGGTCTATTGCTAATCTTTCGAGTTCTTTTTGGTATTGTGACTCGGTTAGATTTTGGACATTAGCAGTAAATGTTGATTGCAGGTTCTCAAGCTTGACCATTTCATTTTCTGAAAACAGCTCTACCTTATCTAAAACATTGGGAATTAATTCTAAATCAAAACCCTGTTTAATTTTTCGTTCATCTATTTCTTTTTCAAAGTATTGATCAATATCAACTGGTCGAATGATAGCGTATGAGAGACTCAACTTGTACTTGGTCCCTCTTCCTTTTCCTTCAATTTCAATGAAATTTTTATCATGTAAGCTCTTAAGAATTCTTTTAACGGTCGCGTACCCTATATCTAGCTCAACCCCTTCATGAATTTCCTTGGATGAACTAGAAGGGTTGTTTGATAAAAACTTTAATATGTTTTGTTCGCTGATATTCATTTAAGCTCATTTGGGTTATCCATAAAGCTCATAACACTTAAACTTTGAGCTACAAATTTAACAAAATTGAGCTACAAACTATTTGAAGCTCACCTGATTTCAAAATAAAGCTCAATTCTCGCCAAAATTGAGCTAAATAGCATAGAGAGGAGAGCTTAAAATAATTGCTGATTGAATGCTCTAATTAAACAAGAGCCAACCCCACAACTGTATCTCACTCAACGACAACACTTAAAAAGAACAGACTTATAGGACATAGAACGATCACTTAATAAATAAAAACCGTATTCCGATAATTTTCGAGATTTGAATGGAATTCAAGTCTTATGTCTTATATCTCTTAAAAACTCAACAATACCCAGCCAGCGTCTCCACCCACTGCTCGTCTTCATTTAGGCATGGTACAAGCGTGTACTTCTCCCCTCCTGCTTCTAGGAATTCTTCTTTACCTTCCATGCCGAGCTCTTCTAGTGTTTCTAGACAATCAGAAACGAAGGCTGGGCTAATCATGACTAGCTTCTTTTTGCCTTCCTTAGCCAAGCGCTCTATTTCATAATCGGTATAGGGTTTCAGCCAGGGCGTTCCTGCTAGTCTAGACTGGAAGCTTACGCTGTATTTATCTTCTGGAATGCCAAGTTTTTCTACTATGAGCTTAGTAGTTGTCATCACTTGATGTCTGTAGCACACTTCATGAGCTGCCTTATTCGGCACCTCGCAGCAGTTCTCGCATTTTAAACAGTGTTCTCCCGTGGGGTCTTGTTTTCTGAGGTGACGCTCTGGAATTCCGTGGTAACTGAAAAGCAGATGGTCGTAGTCTTCTTTTAGATACTCGCTTAGTAGTCTAGACTGAGCATTGATGTAATTCTCTTCATCGTAAAAAGACTTGAGGTAAGTCAGTTTCTTGTCTGGAAACTTCTCTCTCATTACTTCCTCAGCTTTTTCTATTACAGTATGCGTACTAGCCTTAGCATAATGCGGATATAACGGAATCATTTTCACCTCTTCCAGTTCCGGATTCTTGGTAAACAGATTGGTCAATCCTTTTTCTATAGACATGCTGCCATAACGCATGGCCAGTTCCATAGGTTTGTTAACTTTCTTCTTTACTTTCTCAAATACACGCTCACTAATTACTAT
>CAZTVP010000318.1:0-3920 GCA_964616995.1 uncultured Comamonadaceae bacterium | reverse complement strand
TCATTTGAACTTTCCGCTGAAAGAAAATTTATATGGATTAGAGGAAAACACTGCATTTCCTAAGGTGGTTTCTGTGACCAATCCTGAAAAAAAAATTACTTCAGAACAGATTTCTGAATTGCTAGAAGAATGGCAGCAAGCGGACAAGATTATGCTACTTACAGGCCTCAGTCTTCCGAATGAAAAATTAAACTCTGCCATTCAACAATTTCAAGAGAAATCAGGTGCGCTGGTGCTCACAGAATCCACTTCTAATCTGCATTTAAAGGAGTCCATAACAGGCATAGACCGCTTGCTAGTAACGCTATCAGACAGAGAAGAAGATGAGTTCATTCCCGATTTACTCATCACTTACGGTACTAATATCATCTCTAAAAAAATTCGCTTTTTATTTAGAGAAAAGAAGCCAAAAATGCACTGGCACATAGACAATTCCAATGACCTCATGGACACGTTTATGAGCCTCACAAGACAGGTCATTTCTAGACCAGTGGACTTTTTTACGGTCTTTAGTCAGCACATAAAACCAGCTTCAAATGCTTATGCTGACAGATGGAATCAGAGAGAGCAGAAGCTTCTAGCACTTACAGAAGAGTTCGGTAAAACTGCTGAATTAAGTGATTTTTCCGCGTTGCAACGCGTACACAAATCCATACCAGAGCACTATCAAGTGCACACTGGAAACAGTGCTTCTGTTAGGTATTTATTATTGTATGCAAGGAGAAACTATGACGTCTTTAGCAATAGAGGAACAAGCGGAATAGACGGCTGTACCTCTACAGCAATAGGCTCCTGTTTAGCTTCTGGAAAAGACACCATTATTCTCAGTGGAGATATGGCATTCTTGTACGACACTAATGCCTTTTGGCATCATCATGTTCCTGCCAATTTCAGAGCAGTAGTCATCAATAATTCTGGTGGAGGAATTTTCAGAATCATCAAAGGTCCGAAAGGAAGCGGCATAGTAGAAGAACAATTTGAAGCGCGCCACTCCGTATCCGCCAAGGGAGTTTGTGAATTACATGATCTAGAATACTTAAAGGCCGAGAGCTTAAATGAACTTTCAGAAACCCTTGAATCATTTTATAGTCACTCTGAGAAGCCAAAAGTCCTAGAGGTATTTACTCCTGCAGAAATGAATGATGTGGAGCTGAATAGGTATTTTAAGTTCTTAAATGAAAACTTGTAATGCCCACGGCTAAAGACTGGATATCCGCCATGAGACTGAGAACGCTGCCGCTGGCCGCTTCCACAGTTTTAGCTGGAGGAGCTAGCGCACTCAACTATAGCAAGTTTAACTGGCTTACATTTTCTTTAATTCTACTTACTACACTCCTACTTCAGATTCTATCCAATTTAGCCAACGATTTAGGAGATGCCATTAAAGGTACTGATGATGCTAATAGAGCTGGGCCAATGAGAAGTATTCAGTCTGGAGCCATTTCTAAAAGTCAAATGAAGCGAATGACTATCACATTTGCGGTATTTAGTTTCATTTCTGGTTTAGCTGCTATTTGGTGTGCTTTTTATGAGATAGATATTACCCCTATTTTATTCATTATGATAGGAATAGGTGCCATAGCTGCTGCTATGAAATATACACTCGGTAAGAATCCTTACAGTTACTCTGGACTGGGAGATGTATTTGTGTTCATTTTCTTCGGACTTGTGGGAGTTACTGGGTCCGACTTCCTGTTAACCGGAGCGTTTCACTGGCAAGCTCTACTACTAGCCTATGCTGTAGGAGTATTTTCGGCAGCTGTGCTGAACTTGAATAATTTAAGAGACCACGAAAACGATAGAATTCATGGTAAAAACACTATAGTGGTGAAACTAGGTCTTAAGAGAGCCAAGCAATTTCACATCTTTCTACTGGTCTCAGGGTGGATAGCTATTGTCAATTTCTTTTTCTGGTTCCATCTGTCAGATGCTTGGTTCATCATTGTTCTTGCTAACATTTTTTACTTGAATGGAAAAAAAGTTCTGAATATTTCAGACGAAAAGAAGCTCGACCCAGAACTTAAGAAAATAGCACTTGGAACATTTGCCGTTTTTTTCCTTCTATTTATGGTTCAACTTAATACTGTTTATGGATTTCTCTAAACTCAAAGTCAGTCTTAAAAATCACACTCTGCAATTTAAGTTCCTGGCTAAAACCAGTAGAGATGAGCTTAAAACCAAAGACACTTGGTTCATTTCGCTCACTGATGAAAATGGTATAACTGGTATAGGTGAATGCAGCATTATAGCTGGACTTAGCATGGAAAACCCGCATGAATTTGAAGAGAAGCTTCATCATGTGGCTTCTCACTTTTCGGAGTACGAAAACTTCCATGAACAATTGATAGATTTTCCTGCCATACGTTTTGGTATAGAGACAGCGCTGCTTGACCTTAAAACTGGCGGAAAAAGAGAGCTATTTCCCACAGATTTCACTCTGAATCAAAAGCCCATGGCCATCAACGGTCTGGTTTGGATGGGAGACAAAGCATTTATGTCCAAGCAAGTAAAAGAAAAGATAGAAGCTGGATTTACCTGTGTGAAACTGAAAATTGGTGCTTTAGACTTTGATCAAGAATTAGAAATTTTAAAATCAATAAGGCAAGAATATTCAGCATCAGATATTGAAATAAGAGTAGATGCTAATGGAGCATTCAGTTTAGAAGACTCCTTAGAAAAACTGCTTCGGTTATCGGAGTATGAATTGCACAGCATAGAACAACCCATAAAACAAGGACAAGCTGAAGAAATGGCTGCGTTATGTCAGTTTACACCTTTAGACATAGCACTAGATGAAGAGTTAATTGGAGTAAATACTTTAGAAGAAAAAAGAGTACTTCTAGAAACCATCCGACCTCAATATATCATTCTAAAACCTAGTCTAGTAGGTGGATTCAAGGCATCCGAAGAGTGGATTTCAATAGCAAAGAGTTTAGAAATTGACTACTGGAACACTTCTGCTCTAGAAGCCAACATAGGATTAAATGCCATAAGTCAGTGGACTAGTTCATTAAACAATCCACTGCCGCAAGGGCTGGGGACTGGTGGACTATATCATAATAATATTCCTAGTCCTTTAGCGGTGAAAGATGGGAAGATATATTACAATGCTAAAATAGAATGGGATCTTTCTATGTTGTAAACACCCACGTTGAAACATAGTTTTTTACATTTCATAGGTCTAGAGGCAAGGTTCAATCTTCCCTATTTCTAAATATCTTTAGCTACTATTTAGCTCGACTGAATATTAAACGTGTAATATAAATACCCTTCCCATCGTCTGAACCAGCATCACTCTCCACGCCTGACGTTACATGTGCTAGCACCCATCCTTCTTCTCCGAGCCTATTAATCTTATCCGTAACTACCGCATCATTACTGGCTACGTTTTGAAAGTTTATGCCTACACCCGAATAAAAGTTTAAGATCTTAGTCTCCGAAAAATTATCAATCTTTATATCTCGCCTTTTAATAGATCCCTGACTGCTATTTTTACCGTCTACCCTATTCGTAGTAAGATCGTCTGCAGCTATATCTTCGTTTTCTTCAATAATTCGAGACCTACCTAAACCCATAGGAACTATGGACTCCACCACTGTGACAGTCTTGTATTCTATGCCTGTAGGATAGTTGTTTTCTGAATTCTTAAATGCTAATAATCCCAGCGCTACTACCGCTGATCCTAAAAGAGAAATAATAACTTTTGCTTTCATCTGATTTGAGTTTGTAAAATTTGTTTGTTGTCAGAATTGGTAGCCAAAATCATACCATCTATTTATAGGTTACTAACGAATATCTGATTAAGATAAAAGGGAAGATTATAAGCTCATCTAGAAAGAACGGGCATTCTGAATTATGACTCCATTAAACAGAATTTCTATGTGAATCAACTCAAAAGGTTTTTACTTACTATTACATTA
>CAZTVP010000317.1:0-3921 GCA_964616995.1 uncultured Comamonadaceae bacterium | reverse complement strand
GGATGGTCGGGGAGGTTTATTGCACAGCTGAAGAATTCTCATTGACTACTTCTGGTTTCTTTTTTTTAAATAATGCCACAAACTTATTCCAAATCTTATTATAGAAGTCAGAATCTGTGATACTAGAATCTTTAGCCGCTTTATAGGTCAGAAATACAGCTAGTGGGATGAGCACAAACGAACTCATCCATACTCCCTGCCATGCCTCTAATGTGTCTGCCTTAACCATTTTCTCACCTACGGTAGATAGCATAAAAAATAGCACGAAAAACGCCAGTGCTATAACTGTAGGAAAACCATAACCACCTTTTCGGGTAATAGCTCCTAAAGGTGCGCCCACGAAGAATAGAATAATACAGGAAAATCCCAAGAAGAATTTCTTGTGCCAATTCAGCTTATGCTTGTTGATTCTATGGTTTTTGCCTTCGTTCACATGGAGTGAACGCTGATTGAATTCTTTATGTTTCTTACTTAGGTTGATGGCTTTTTCGAGAGCACGCCCTTTTTGCAACGCATTTAACTGATCAAAGAAATAAACGGAATCTACTATAACGGTATCTCTCTGAGTGAGCGATGAATCAGCAGTAAGTCTTACGTTTCTATACGACTGCATAATTCTATCAGCATCTAGTTTTAGAATGGAGTTTTGGAGTGAATCTAGGCCTCTATCCAGCTGTGTGATGTTCATCATATCTTCTCTATTCTTGAAGATATCTTCATCATGTTCCTTAAAGCCCAGGGATGAAATATCCATCCGTAGTACGTTCTCTTCGAACTCACTGCTGATATTTGGATGCTCTTTTTTATTAGAAGCCACACCTTTTTCATAGGGTTCGTCATAACTCACTCCATCATAAAGTGTAAGGGTCATGTAACGGGCGTTATCCTCCTGATTCATGATCCCTTTTTTAGCTCTAATGACTCTTCTGTTTCCTTGGTTGGCGGTGTGGTCATAAATGAGCACATCAGACATTTCTCCTGTTTCTTTACTGTTCTCCTTAGCTCGAATCACGAAGCCTTCTATGTCTGTATAAAACACATTAGGGACTATGTTCATAGTGGGTGCTTTCTTAGTCACTGAGAATAAAAGGGTCTTAAACTTAAGCGTGGCCACTGGCATTATGTTATTGGCGAAAAGAAAAGCCGTCATAGCTACACCTAAAATGAAAAATATAAGAGGGCGCATGATTCTAAACAGACTCATACCCGCGGATTTCATAGCAGTCAGCTCGAAATGCTCAGACAAGTTCCCGAAAGTCATGATGCTCGATAAAACGATGGAAACTGGAAGCGCCATGTTCACCAGAGGAGCAGATGCGTAAAGCAGTAACTCAGCTATTATAGTCCAGTGTAGTCCTTTGCCTATGAGGTCGTCTATATATTTCCAAACGAACTGTAGCTCGAAGATAAATAGCCAAATGAAGAAGGACAGAAAAAACGGCCCTATGTATGAGCGTAATAAAAGGAGTGAGATTTTCTTCATTCAGGGTGCTAAATTAACAATTTGACCAAGGAGAATAAGTATTCCATGCTTTGGGTTGTACAATTCCTATGCGCATAAATGAAACGTGGTGGTTTCCATTAAATTTGCCGCTGATGAGAGTTTTTTTAATAGGATATATGGCTAGCGGTAAAACTACCATAGGAAAGAAGCTAGCTCGAGAGCTTGACCTTCCTTTTGTGGATTTAGATGAGCACATTTCAGTGAGTGAGAATATGCCTATTTCAGAGATTTTCGAGAGTGGAGGAGAGGCGCTCTTCAGAGGACTAGAGATGAAGTACCTGAAAGAAGTGATAGAAGAGAAGACTTCTGCTCTTATCAGCACAGGAGGAGGAACTCCCTGTTTCTACAGTAACATGGAAGAAATGAAAAAAGCCGGATTAACGGTTTACCTCCAGATGGATGCCAAGTCCATCACCTACAGACTCATGAATGCTAAAGGAGATAGACCACTTGTAAATAACATTTCGGAAAGTGAACTATTAGAATTTGTCGAGCAGCAGATGAAAGAACGAAAGTATTTTTATGAAGATGCTGCACTAACCGTAAATGCTCTTGGGTTTAATTCTGGTAAGATTAAGTCATTGGCAGATAGGATAAAAGAATTGAACACAAGCGTTTAACTCTCTATCACCTTAGCTACACTATAATTCGTTTCGTCCTTGGTTTTGAAGTAGTTTTTAAGCAGAATATCCGCTAGTAAACCAGAAATGAACAGCTGTATTCCTCCTAGGAATAAAAAGATGGTGAGCAGTGGAAAAGCAGTTTCGCTCATACCGTATCCTGCTAGGAAAAGTCCTACTGTGGTAAGTCCGCATGGAATACTCAGTAGAATGAAAATGAATCCAAGTCCACCCAATAAATGGAGTGGACGAGCGGCATATTTATTCCAGAACCATACTGAAATCATATCTATAAATCCTTTTACGGTTCTTCTCCAGTTGTACTTGGTTTTACCCGCTGTTCTGGCACGGTGGTTTACCACTATTTCGCCTACTTTATATCCTTTTATTTTTAGAATAGCAGGAATAAAACGGTGCATTTCTCCGTAGAGTGTGAGACCTTCAAAACACTCTCTTTTATAGACTTTCAGCGAGCAACCGCTATCGTGAATACCATCATTAAGTAAAACTTTTCTCAGGAGATTAGCTCCTCTGGAAACGAAGTGTTTTAAGAAAGTGTCTTTCCTGTTCTTCCTCCAGCCTGAAACTACATCTAAGTCATCTTTCTCTAGTTTGTCTATCAGCCTTGGGAAGTCTGCTGGGTCGTTTTGTAAATCTCCATCCAGTGTAAGAATGTAATGGTTAGAAGCCGCTTTAATGCCAGCGTCCATGGCTGCGGTTTGACCGAAGTTTTTGCGCAGCACTATTAATTTAAGAGGAGAAAGCTCAGCGCATTTTTCTACCGTTTTATCTGTAGAACCATCATCTACAAAGATGATTTCATAATCGTATCCGTTATTCTCGCAGGATTTTTTGATTTGTTCATGGAGAGGTTTTACGTTCTCCTCTTCATTCATGATAGGAACTACTACCGAAACTGATTTACTCATACTGGTGGAAATCTTTGAACCAATTTACAAAGGACAAAATTCCTTCTTTTAAACCGGTTTTAGGCTCGTAATCGAAATCTTTTATCAAATTTTCTACGTTAGCCCATGTTCGGGTTACATCTCCAGGTTGGATAGGCATCATGTTCAGCTCCGCTTTTTTGCCTAGACATTCTTCCAATGTGCGTATGAAATCCATGAGTTTCACAGGTTCATTAGCTCCTATGTTATAAATCCTGTAAGGAGCAGGAGAACTGTCTGCTTCTGGAGATGTAGCGCTCCAGTGTTGGTTCGGAGCTGGAGGCTGTTTTAGGATGTTTGCAGTTCCCTCTACTATATCTCCCACGTAGGTGAAATCTCGTTCCATCTTACCATCATTGTAAACATCTATTTTTTCTCCTTCAGATATTTTATTGGCAAAGATGTAATACGCCATATCTGGTCTTCCCCACGGGCCGTACACCGTAAAGAACCGAATGCCTGTGGTAGGAATCTGAAACAGATGACTATACGTGTGCGCTAAAAGTTCATTCGATTTTTTAGTAGCTGCATACAGACTAATCGGATGATTGGTAGCATCCTTAGTAGAAAACGGCACAGATTCATTCAAGCCATACACGCTTGAAGAACTAGCATACACTAAGTGCTGAATCTCATGATTTCTGCAAGCTTCTAATATGTTAGAAAAACCTACTATGTTGGATTCTATGTAAACTCTAGGTTTCTCTATGCTGTAGCGTACTCCAGCTTGTGCGGCTAGGTTAATTACCGCATCAAATTTCTCAGCAGCGAATAGCTGATTCAGTAGCATTCTGTCTTCCAGGGCAAGTTGAATGAATCTATAATTATCATGTTTTTTGCTTTCTATAAT
>CAZTVP010000316.1:0-3931 GCA_964616995.1 uncultured Comamonadaceae bacterium | reverse complement strand
GTCTAAATGCATCATGCTTTTCTTCGAGCTTACTATCTTCATAGTCTAATAGTGTTTGGTCTATCCATTTAGGAAAAGATTCCTCCATGTAAAGTCTAGCGTTATCCGTTTTAGCTCTCCTTTTGTTTTTAGTTAGATATTTATTGTAATCTGCCAGAGTGTAATCTTGGTCTTCAATAGTTAGAAGTTTCTTGTTTAATTTTTTGGGGTTAGGCATTGTCCAGTCTCTGGAGAAAAACGAACTATCGGCCACTTTATATAAATGCTTAAGAGATTTCTCTTTAGTCTCAATATCATATTCACCTTTTAACTTATTTAAGAAGGACTGCTTGGTTCTATCGGCTCGTGAATCCTTACTCACTTTAGACTTGATTTCAGACTTAAGGTCTTCAAAATCACCTATTACTTTTTCATCTAGTTTCTGAACGATATGCCATCCGTACTCGGTTTGAAAAGGAACTGACACATCTCCTGAATCTTTCAAACTGAAAGATACATCTTCAAAGGTTTTTACCATTTTTCTAGTTCCGAACCATGGTAGAACACCACCTTGCTTAGAAGTGGCAGCATCCTCTGAGTACTTACGTGCTAAATCACTGAAGGCTTCTCCATCCTGATATTTCTGGTAGATTTCATTGATTTTTTCTGCTGCTCTTTGTTTACTCTCATCACTTGATTGGTTTCCAGCTTTAGTCATGATGTGAGCCACTAAGACTTGACCTCTGGCATCTCTTTTATCTTCTACTTTTAAAATGTGATAACCATATCTAGTTCGTAGAATGTCGCTTACTTGTCCTACTGGAGTATTGTAAGCGGCTTCTTCAAATGGAAAGACCATTTGAAAAACAGAAAAGTAACCTAAATCCCCACCGTTGTCCTTTACACTTGGGTCTTCTGAGCCACCAGGTCCTTTAGCTACCGCTTCGAAGTCCTCTCCACCTGTAACTATTCTCTCTCTTAAGGTATTAATCTTGCTCCAAGCTTTTAATGTGTCTTCAGGATTAGCATCTGCGGGTACTCGAATTAAAATGTGCTTGGCTTTAACCTCTGTTTTCTTTCTATTGTATGCTTCTTCAGTTAGTTTATCTAGTAAATCTCCATCTGTTAAGTATGGTCGAGCAAGTTGTTTTCTGTATCCTGCTAATTCTGAGATAAAAGCTTTATTAGTGTCTAACTTGGCGTCTTTAGCAGCCTTCACCTTTAGTTTATAATTTACGAATAGGTCTATATATTCATCTAATGATTCCTTAGTGGTAACCGTCTCATCATTATTTTTTCTGAAAATGTATTCGAAATCACTAAGTGTGATGGCTTCATTTTCAAGCTTCATTATGATTTGGTCGTTCTGTGCTTGAATAGACACAGAGCAGATGAATGCTATAATAAGTAAAGTTAGAACTCGTTTCATTTTGGTAAGTACTCTTTTAATTTTGCGCAGCTAAATTAATACTCTTATTTATTTCAGGCTGTAGTTAGGAGCCTCTCTAGTAATGGTTACATCATGCGGATGACTTTCCCTAACACCAGCACTTGTTATCCGCACAAAAGTGGCTTTCCTTAGGAGGTCTAAACTAGGTGCTCCACAGTAACCCATACCGGCTCTCAGGCCACCTATAATTTGATGCATCACTTCACCAACCTCTCCTTTGAAAGGTACTCTTCCAGAAATCCCCTCTGGGACTAGTTTCTTAATATCATCTTCAGCATCTTGGAAGTATCTATCCTTACTGCCTTTCTGCATAGCTTCTACAGAACCCATGCCACGATATGATTTGAACTTTCTGCCTTCGTATATAATAGTTTCTCCTGGAGATTCTTCTACACCGGCTAACATGGAGCCCACCATTACGGTGTTTCCTCCACCTGCTAGCGCTTTTACTATGTCTCCGGTATATCTTATTCCACCATCAGCTATTACAGGAATTCCAGTTCCTTCTAATGCTTCAGAAACGCTTAACACTGCGGAGAGCTGTGGAACTCCCACACCAGCTATTATTCTAGTGGTGCATATACTTCCTGGCCCTATTCCTACCTTTACAGCGTCTGCTCCGGCTTCAGCTAAGGCCATAGCGGCCTCAGGAGTAGCTATGTTTCCTACCACGAAATCTACTTCTTCTTGGATAGAAGCTTTCATTCTCTTCACTAGGTCAATCACTCCTTTAGAATGTCCATGTGCTGTATCTATGATAATGGCATCCACTCCCGCCTTGATGAGTGCTTTAGCTCTATCTTCAGCGTCTTGAGTTACTCCTATGGCGGCAGCTACTCTCAGTCTTCCGAATTTGTCTTTACAGGAATTTGGATACTGTTTTAACTTTATGATGTCTTTATAAGTAACTAAACCTATGAGCTTGTTGGCTTCGTTAGTAACGGGTAGTTTTTCTATTTTGTGGCGTTGCAAAATAGATTCTGCTTCTTTCAACGTAATGTCTGAAGTGGCTTTAATGATGTTTTCAGAAGTCATTACATCTCTAATAGGTTTTTCAAAATCTTTTTCAAATCTTAGATCTCTATTGGTAACTATTCCTACTAAATGCCCACCTTCATCCGTGATAGGTATTCCACCTATTCTGTTTTCTGCCATTAACCTGAGTGCATCTGCTACTTTAGCTCCGTCTAAACTGAGAGTAACTGGGTCCTGAATCATTCCATTTTCACTCCGCTTCACTTTTCTCACTTCCTTAGCTTGACTCTCTATGGACATATTCTTGTGAATGACTCCAATGCCACCTTGTCTAGCCATGGCTATAGCCATTTTACTCTCAGTAACCGTGTCCATGGCAGCAGAAACTACTGGTGTGTTAAGGGTTATGTTTCTAGAAAACTGAGCTTTTAAACTGACTTCTCTTGGTAGGATTTCTGAATAAGCTGGAACCAGCAGAACATCATCGTAAGTAAGACCCTCCTGAATTACTCTTTTAGAATTAAATGACATTAAATTGAAT
Source organism: uncultured Comamonadaceae bacterium (assembly GCA_964616995.1). Classification (GTDB taxonomy): domain Bacteria; phylum Bacteroidota; class Bacteroidia; order Flavobacteriales_D; family Sanyastnellaceae; genus ASP10-05a. The sequence goes on along the minus strand of CAZTVP010000316.1, from coordinate 986 downwards.
TTATCGTTCGTAAATAAATTCGCGCAAATATACTAATAAACTAGGGGGTTAGGAGTGTTAATTTGAGTTAGAGATGAGCATGGTAAGCTGCCCTCTTTGTTCATATAAAGAACCTGATCCATCCTCTATGCTTATGTAGTACATATAGGTTCCTTCTGGAATTAGGTTTCCATTTACAGTGCCATCCCATCCCTCATTTATTTCTCTTGATTCAAATATCTGCTGTCCCCATCTGTTGTAGATAATCATTCGGTAAGTTCTAAAGTCAGCAAATGAGATAACAGGTAAAAAGATGTCATTTATACCGTTTACCACAAAAGCGTTTGGTATCCAAATTTTTGGTGGTTGGGTTAGGCATAGTTCATTTGAAAGAGAGTGAGAATTTCCAAATGGATTATTGTCTTCATTAGCTTTGATGGTGTAACAGAATTCTCCTTTGGTCTTGAGATAGTCTGATACATCGTCTTCATAAAATCTTATGGAGCTCAGGTTGTTAGCTATTAATTCAGGTATGCCCCCGTCTATACTTCTGAAGATGTCATAAGAAGCTACGCCTGAATCCCACTCTTGATAGCTTTCCCAGGTTAGTGTATTCACTATGTCATCTTTATTTACTAGACCTTCTAGAAGAATCGTTTTTCCTATATTACTATAAGCTACTGTATCTTCACATTGGTTTAGTACTGCTATGTCATAGGTATAAATGTACCGATCTGTTTCTACATCATTATCTATGAATGTGTAATCATTTAGGGTTTGTGATACCACAAAATCTATTTCACTGCCTTGAATATCGTCTTCTCTTTTTTTCCTTAATATGTACTCGTGAAGTGTAGTAGTATTTGAAGTTCTCATATCAATCTGAACTTCATCCTTTTCATTAACAGTAGCTCTTACTAAAGAAAAGTTCTGTGGAGTAGGAGGGGTGGATATAGTTAGTTGTGTTATATTCGAAAGAGCTGAGGCTCCTTGAACAGCAGGATCAC
>CAZTVP010000315.1:0-3931 GCA_964616995.1 uncultured Comamonadaceae bacterium | reverse complement strand
AGATAATGAAGATGACTCAGATGAAGACCAGGATTTCACTTACTGGTCAGGAGTAGAACTCGGATTTACTACGCTTGTGGTTCCTAATTCAGTTCAGGATGATTATCCATGGTTTGAAATAGATGAGGCTAAAAGTGTGGCATTTAACTTAAACGTCCTAGAAAAGAAAATACCACTTTGGAAACACCATATAGGAATTAATACTGGTCTAGGTTTTACATGGCAGGATTATGTGTTCTCTGATACTTTAAACTTGGTAAACCTGGATGGAGATAGTCTTGCAGGAATAAGTTCATTACCTGTGAAATACAGCAAAAACAAGTTAAAAACTGGTTATATCAATGTTCCTCTAATCTTTGAAATCAATACAAGCAAAAAGAAGAAGAATAACTTCCACATAGCTGCAGGTTTCGTAGCAGGTTGGAACTTCAGAGAGTTGCTTAAAAGACAGTATGAGTTTGAAGGAGATAAGATTAAAGAGAAAACCAGAGGAGATTATAACCTCAACCCTTGGGCACTGGCTCTAACTACCCGATTCGGATATGGGAACTTTAACATCTTTGCCAATGCAAGCTTGACAAGCTTGTTCGAAGAAGGTCAAGGACCAGAAGCTTACCCTTTTACAGTGGGAGTCACATTAGCAGCATTCTAAGTAGTTTCATTTCATATTCTCTGAACTGAAAAGAACAGAGAAGTCATACAAGTTACTCAGCGCTCGTCTTCGGTTTGGTCGAAGGTGGGCGTTTGGGTTTTATGACCTATATCCAATGTCTCAAAGACACATCTAAATCCTACATCAGCTAAAAGAGAATCTGGATGAACGTAATGCTCAGCCTGAGGTAAAAATCCACCTGAGTTATAATCCGTAAGGTAACTACCGCCTTTTACTATTACCATTCCTGATGAATCCTTAGAATTAGTCCATTCTCTTAGGTTTCCGTACATATCAAACAGTCCAAAAGAATTCGGCTTAAAAGAACCAGCGGGAGCCACGTCTAAATAACCATCTAACCCTTCATCTTTAAGAGGAAAAAATCCCTCCCAGATGTTCCCAGGAATAAACTCGGCATTAGCCGCATGAGTCCACTCCTCTGCTGCAGGCAGCCTTCCATTTAGCGCGGTGCAATAGGCACATGCCTCAGACCAACTTACTCCTCTGGCCGGAATCAGCGAGTCTTGAACAGAACTAAATCTCATAATTTTAGGAGTCCATTCTAGAGTAATGGTGTCAAAACTCCACACAGGCATAGAGTCCCTTCGGAGTCGAATTCCGGAATTAGTCATAAGCTCAGTAAAAAGTAATTCAGATACTTCAGTTTCTTGAACAGAAATTTCCAGCTCATTTACGGGAACAGCATTTTTAGGATACTCGGTACACGCAGTTAGAATTAGCCCACTGAAAATGAATATTTTTACCAAAGCCCTCATTAATTTTGACTGCACAAAAATCGACAAAAATGGCACGACTGTTTATTCTTCTCATAAGTGTTTGTGTATTGCACAGCTGCTCCTATACACATAAAGAAGTAAATCATGTAGGTTACAAGAAAGACCAGCTGCTGCATACTGTGATTCTAACACTGAAAGAAGAAGTCACTGCAGCTGAAAAAGAAGAGGTATTAGTTCTTCTGAAATCACTAGAAGAGATTTCAGAAACCAACGGACTCATAGTCTCTGAACTAGCTAATACCTCAGACTCTAGAGCTAAAAAAGACTTCGATTTAATACTAAGCATGTCCTTTGATAACCATACGGATTTAGAAAAGTACAGCACTAATGAATTTCATCTACAAGTGAGAGAAGAACTGAAACCATTCCTAGCTGCTCCACCCATAGTTTATGACAGTTGGGTGAGGAAATAAGTGAATGCCTAGAATCTAAAACTAATTTATCTGATTTACGTAACTTCATAAACACAATTACACTCAAATGGAAACCATAGAATTACTTCAAAAACCAGCGCTTACTAGAGAAGACAAAGTGCTTTTAAGAGGACATATTTTCAAGCATCTAGATGGAATAGTTACCGTCTCACCGGCTTTTGTGCTGCATAAGAAAGGAGTTACTAGATACATCTTGGAACAGAAGAAATTTAGCCTAGCAGATATATCTCAAGCTTTCAATGCCAATGAAGGATATATGAATGTGGCTCTCAGAATTCTATGTGCACAGGGTTGGTTGAATCAGAAAGTAGATAACAAGAAGAATAGGGTAGAGTTCAGCGTGAACAAGAAGACCAAGTTTGCGTTCTCTTTATTCCATTTGTATGAAGATGCTCATGAGTCGGTAAAATCTCCTGCTTGCTTTAAGGATACTAAGTTTAAGGATGATGGCTGGGCTATCCTGGAAACCATGTTTGAGAAATTTAGAGCTAATTATGGTCTAAAACTATCTTCTAAAGAATCAGAATTAGCGGTGCAAAAGCAAGTGCTAAAACACATAGAAGGTGTAATGGTAGGACCGGTGATAGTGTCTATGGGAATGAGTGGAATGTTCCATAAGTACTTTTCTATAGCCAGTTTCAGGCCTGAAGAATTCCATAAAGACCATACTCGATTTAAGATTTTATTGGATTTCCTAGCAGATTTAGGTTGGTTTACCAAGAAGAAGGAGACGTATAGATTCACCGAGGTGGGACTATTCTTTGCTAAAAGAGCCAGTGCTTATGGAGTAACCGTATCCTATATGCCCAATTTCAGAGCAGTAGAAGAACTTGTGTTTGGAAATGCCAATGCCCTTAGAGACATCAAGAAAGGAGCTGATGAACTTCACGTAGATAGAGAAATGAACGTGTGGGGAAGCGGAGGAGCGCATTCTACTTACTTTAAAAAGATAGATGAAGTAGTGCTCAATATGTTCAATAAGCCTATCCACGAGCAGCCGAAAGGTATTTTGGATATGGGTTGTGGAAATGGAGCTTTACTAGAGCACATTTTTGACATTATAGCCACACAAACTAAAAGAGGTGAACTCTTAGATGAATATCCACTATTCTTAGTAGGAGCTGACTTTAATAAAGCGGCTCTTAATGTGACCAGAGCTAACCTTATTCAAGCTGATATATGGGCTAAGGTAATCTGGGGAGACATAGGAAACCCGGGTTTACTGGCTGAAGACCTTAGAGAAGACTATGGGATAGAGCTTGGAGATTTATTGAATGTAAGGTCATTTCTAGACCATAACCGTGTGTGGTCAGATGTAGAAAAAGTAGATGCTGGAAGAGTTTCTGAATCCACAGGTTCATTTGCCCATAGAGGTGTACGAATAGACAATAATTCTGTAGAGCAGAACCTTATGGAACACTTTCAGAAGTGGACTCCGTATGTAAAGAAATTCGGACTATTGGTCATAGAGCTGCACAGTATAGACCCTGGTTTAACAGCAGATAACTTAGGTAAAACCGCAGCTACAGCTTATGATGCCACACATGGTTTCAGTGACCAATACATAGTAGAAATACCAACTTATTTAAAAGCTGCTGAGGAGGCAGGACTGGTTCCCGTAGCAGACCATCAGAGTAAATTTCCTAATAGCGAGTTAGCTACAGTAAGTATTAATCTACTGAAGGGCGCTTAACTATTTCTTCATTTAAATAAAGAAATGTTACCAAATGAATAAATAGCGTTTTTCCTACATTTTAGATGTTGTACTTCACGAACTTTGCACCGCAAAAAGAGGTGAAGCCATGAATGATTATTTAGTAGAATATCCTTTACTACTGCTGTTTATAGTGGTTTCTTTAGGTTATCTGATAGGTAATTTTAAGATAAAGGGAAATGGTCTGGGAGTAGCGGCTGTGTTATTTACTGGCTTGGCTTTCGGTGCGCTGGATTCTCGTTTTAGTATTCCACCTATCGTTTTTCAGTTAGGGCTATCCATTTTTGTGTATTCAGTAGGATTAAGTTCTGGGCCTGTTTTCTTTAAAGCATAT
>CAZTVP010000314.1:0-3976 GCA_964616995.1 uncultured Comamonadaceae bacterium | reverse complement strand
TTTGGTTCTCTGGTAGATGATTTTGAGCTTACTTTAAACAGGGCGGCTGAGGAGGCTACAGAACTGGCCAAGCCCATTTTTGTAGATGCTATAACTTCTATGACCATAGCTGATGGATTCAGTATACTAAATGGGGGGGATAATGCTGCCACGAATTTCTTAAAAGACAAAACCACCCAGCAGCTTACTACTAAGTTTTCTCCTGTGGTGCATAATGCTATAGAATCTGTGAATCTTACCAAGCATTGGGAACCGGTAATAAACAAGTACAACCTTTTAACCATTTTAACTGGAGGTGAACAGATAAACCCTGATTTAGAGGCTTATGTGACTGAAAAGTCATTAGATGGATTATTCTACCAAATAGAACAAGAAGAAAAACAAATTAGAAAAGATCCATTAGCACGTGTGACCTCTGTGTTAGAACGTGTATTTGGAAATTCATGATAATGCGTAAATTGCACGACAGAGTTTTAATTTTAACCCCATAACCTAAATAGTATGACCAAACAATTACTTTTTCTCTTTATTACTACCTTCCTCAGTTACTGTGCTTTTTCACAGGAAGCTGTAGATTACAGAACACTTTACCAAGTTGAAAAACATATAGATGACTTACCTCTTAATCAAGAGTATAAAAAATTAAAAGTACCACCTAGTTCTCCTGTAAAATCAGATGGAGCAGAAGTAATTTATATCGGAACCTCAGGTAATATTTACACTATTTTATTAGAAGGTCCTAATCAGGTTTCTTACGACCCAAATATTAATACAGTGTCATTTATCCATAGAAAAGATGACGTAGCACCATATAATGGAGTTATGGAATATGACTATTCTACAGATGGAGGAGCCACATGGGAAATCAATCAAGGTCATCTTTCTCCAGACTTTGAAAATGATTTAGTTCCTGAGATAGGAAATGGACTAAGATACCCTAATGGGGTTCTCTGGGCTCCAGAAGGAAGCAGTAGTGCTGATGATGCTTATATCGTGGGACATGGTCCAGCCTTGGATAGTGAAAGTGCCACTTGGGGAAACATATTCGAGGTTAGCTCTAAACTAGATGGGTCTAATCTTTCTGAGGTTTATACTAATTATGCTGAGCCTTGGGAAGACCCAAATACTGAAGACTTATTGAACGTAGATTTTCATCCTTATGGAACTGTAAATGTGAACGGAAACATTTGGTCTTTATCCACTCAAATCAATCCTACTGAAGATGCCACTCATGATACCATTACTAACCAATTATACTACCTTACTAAAGCTACTTTTAATGAGGAAACACTAGCATTTGATTATGAAGTAGTAAGAACTTTTGAACCAGACTGGGTTCGACTGGTAGACGAAGCAGACGGTACTGAGAGTAACTTCACTCAGACTTACACACTTGGCTTTAGCCCAGATGGGCAAATTGGTTATGTAGTGTTAGTAGGGTCAGAAGTTAGCGAGTTTGATTATCCTTCAGTACCTAAACCCGTAGTATGGAAAACAGAAGATGGCGGAGAAACTTGGGAAAAGAGAGTAGAGTTTAATTTTCAAACTCTAGATAACATTCAGAATTTTATGGCTGATGCTATTGGTGGAGATTTTGTAAGACCTTGGTTTACTGACACTGACTGTGCGGTAGATGAAAATGGTGAATTACACCTTTTTTCTCATTTACTCTCTGGTTTTACTAATGATCCTGATTCATTAGGTTTCATCACTACTGCTTTAGAAACTCAATTTTTCTATCACGTAAAAACAGATGGTGATTCTTTATGGACAGCAGATATCATTACAGAAGTAGTAAATGATGATTCCGCAGATGCTTTTGCTCTAGGTACTCAACCTTTAAGATTTAAACCTCAAATAGCTAGATCTCCTGATGGATCTAAAATTTTCTTTAGCTATCATAAAGCTATCGGAAATGAGATTTTAACTTCTGCAGATGTGTACGCTAGAGGTTATGATGTAGCTACTGGAATTTATGCTGCTGAGAAAAATCTCACCGATGGAACAGATCAAGAACAACTGACCTTCTATCAAACCATGTCTCCTATATGTATTCAAGGAGGTGAATGTCATGAATGGGAATTACCTATAGTATTTATCTTCCCGGGAGCAGACGATTTATCTTCTTGTCAGCACATTTACTTGTACGGGGCAGGATTTGACCCTATAAATTTCGATCCTAGTAACATAGAAAACATGAGCGAGCAATCTCAGTTAAACGCTTACCCAAACCCTTCTGAAGGACTCATGCAGGTGTCTGTTCCAGCTAATAGAACAGGAGACATTTACATTTATGACGTATCTGGAAGAGAGGTATTCAGTCAGACAAATGTGGACAATAGAATAGTAGTAGATATAGCTGACCAAAAAGCTGGAACTTACATCTTAAAGTATGTTTCTTCAGAGTTCACTTCCACTAAATCACTCGTGATTAAATAATTAAATCACTCGTAAACAAAATTAAAAGCCATCTACTTAGTAGGTGGCTTTTTTATGATATGCTCCTTCGTGTGCGGAAATGACTGCACCTACTGGACACCACATAGGCGCCAGGACTATCCCTAAAAATGGAATTAATACCAAAACTGAAAAAACTGACCCATTTCCAGTTACCAGTCCTTTATTATCCCAAATAAGTCTGTTTCCCTCTGAGACAGTAATTCTCTTCCGTTCATTCAAGTAATCGAATGAGCTATAACCGTAATAATATGCGCTTACAATAAACATAAGGGCAGCTGATAAAGGAGTAGAGATTAAAGCTAGCGGTGCAAAGAGGCTAGACAATCCAGAGACAGCAAGTGCTACCAATACTAAAAGCACCAGTTCCAGACATAAATTTCTAATAGCTATTCTGATTCCTCTGAATACATCTAAAATGAATAATTTCCACTTGAATTCATACGTAGTGCCATCCAGTTTTTCTTCAGCCTTTTCGCTCAGGTAAGCCATTAACGGTGCCATGGCTATTAACACTACGTACTTCTGGAGTTTAAAGAATATTAAGTAACTGGCCACGTACACAATAGCATAAATAGAATACTCACCTGCTATCTTCAAAAAGTAAGTCACCTTATCACATAACTCAGCTGGAGTTTCATCGGGAGTTATGAGCCCAAGGTATTCAACTAAAGGAATAACTATAGCATTAGCTAAGTCATCTGCATAACCGATAATAGTTCCGAAAAGCAATAGCGAAAACAGGATAGGAATCAGATAAGTCCAACCCAATCCAGATTTCATAATGAGTTTATGAGCTTTGAAACAATGCCCTACGCCTTTTAGAAATGATTTCATGCTCCGAAAATAATTTCTAACTACTCAAGATAATACACTTAGAATCATAAATTTTCCGAATAAAAAAACCCCTGCTAGCAGCACTAGCAGGGGAAGACACTTAAAATCACCGAAAAATAATATAGTTAGCAGTAGTTGGCTGCTGTTATAAAGACGAGATTGTTTTTAAGGGGTTGCCTTTTTTCAGAAAAAAAATTTTGATGCACATTATTAGTTGAATAAAAACTCGCTGTAGCTCTAAATATTCAGTTTAAAAAAAAGAGCTTTAACCATGCGAGTTCATTTTATAGCCATAGGTGGAAGTGCCATGCACAATTTAGCCATAGCACTGAGCAGAAAAGGATTTCACGTAACTGGAAGTGATGATGAGATTTTTGAACCTTCCAAGTCTAGATTGCACCGCCAAGGAATATTACCTGAAAAAATAGGATGGAACGCAGATAGAATTACGCCTGAGTTAGATGCTATCATTTTAGGAATGCATGCCCGAGCAGATAATCCTGAATTATTAAAAGCCAAAGAACTTGGATTAAAAATCTACTCCTACCCCGAGTATATCTATGAGCAAACCAAGGACAAAAAAAGAATCGTAATAGGTGGAAGCCATGGCAAAACCACTGTAACGAGTATGATTCTTCATGTGCTCAATCATCATTCTGTAGAACATGATTATATGGTAGGT